>NZ_JBHTGY010000016.1:0-63895 GCF_042676305.1 Paenibacillus sp. GCM10027630
TCAAGTCCTATTTTTCATCTTCAGGCAAAAAAAGAGCGGGCTATCTTTTCGATAACCAGCTCTTTTTTGATATTTAGCCCTATGCCTTAACTTAATGACATTGCCTATACGGGAGGTTCTTTTGGTGAAAGGAGGATGTCAAATGTCATGGAGGTCGTTGGTTACATAAATACGATATTCGAAAAAGTCTAGCCTGCTTGGGCTATTGCCCTTCATTGGCTCTCGTAGTGTAACTGGTTGCAGTTGCTCAGTAATCCTCCTGCTCGGTATCGATCTTTCCACCTTGATTGAGAAATTGGAGAAGGGATAATTATGAGCCCTTTTCCACCATATAATCCGAATACCCAAAATAATTTGGACTTTACAAAAAGACTGTTTTTAACGTACTCCGTGTAGATGTTGAAAAGCAGTCATATTTTTAAAGGAAATTTGATGATTAACATGTTATAATTAAAAAGAACCGGACGGTCCGGTCCGAGCGATTCGGTTTGATTAAAAAAATTATTAAGGAGGTGTAAAAATGAACATTCAAGTCGTTTTATTTGAAGGGTTTGATTTATTAGATGTCGTTGCCCCCTATGAAGTATTTGTTACAGCGAGCCAAATAACTAATGAGGAAATTAACGTTCGTTATGTAAGTGTCGATGGCCATAATTTAATGCGTAGTGGCGTTAATAACTACCCGATGGCAGTTGAAGAAAAGTTGGATCTTTCAAAGAAGGGAATTATTTTATTGCCAGGTGCGGCAGGGTCGTTAATTGAGGGAGACCCCGACTCCATTCCAATGAAATTGAAAAATGCTTCTGAAACGGAGTTGGGAGAACTTATAAAAAAAGCCATAAACGACCCGGAAATTTTAGTGACATCGGTATGTGGCGGTTCTATGCTGATGGCAATGACAGGTGTACTGGAAGGCAGGAACGTTGTTACACATCATATGGGAATGGATTTACTATCCGCAAGTGGTGCAAATGCTGTTCATGCTAGAGTTGTGGACGATGGAGATTTAATTACTGGCGCTGGAGTAACATCTGGTTTAGATCTTGCAATTTATGTTGTTGAAAGAGAATATGGTCCAAGGATCGCTCATGAAGTGGAAAAACTATTCCAGTATGAGAAACGAGGAACGGTTTGGAAGAATTCGGGCGCCTTACCTGTTGATTATCATTCGAATACAGGCGAGGATGAAGTGGAATCCAACCATCAGATGGGTGCGAGCAATAAGCATCAATCAGAAATTGATGGCATTTGGAAAGTTGAAATCTCAACTGCGATTGGTAAAATTCATGTGACTTATGATTTAAAGGTGAGAGACAATAAACTTCATGGCACGGCTACTACAGTCGATGATGAAACAGATGTTTCAATCTTAGAAGATACAGAGATTATCGGAAACAGATTGAAGTGGAAGCAACAAGTAAAGAAACCCATGAAATTAAACCTTAATTTTGATGTGACAATTAACGGTAATACCCTAGAAGGTAAAGCAAAGACAGGTATGATTTCTTCGAAATTATCGGGTAAGCGAGTATCTCCATAAACAAGTACTCTTTGGTGGAAGGGGCTTAGATTGTAAGCCTCTTCTAATCTAGTGCGGTAGCAAAAGCAAATAAAAACTACGATAACTTCTAATTAAGAAGGAGAAGATTAAAGTGAAACTATTCGTGGTAGGTGCAAACGGAGGCATAGGTAGGCTAATTGTTAGCCAAGCCCTAACTGATAAACATGAGGTGACTGCTTTTGTACGAAGAACGGAGGGGCTTGAATTAAGTCACTCCAATTTAAAGGTTGTAATCGGCAATATATTGGAAGAGCAACATAAATTACAGGATGCCATGAGGGGACATGATGCGGTTATTTCTGCGTTAGGAAACGGATTGGTTGTAAAGCGTAATGGAGGAAAGATTTTAAATCGTGCAATGAGTTCGGTCGTACAAGCTATGAACGTTAATAATATAAAACGATTATCGCTTTTGATGAGCTATGGCGCAGGTGAAACATTAAGCCATGCAAACATTTTTATTAAATTTTTAGGATATACCTTTTTTCATAAAGATTTTGCAGATTTGAGCGCAGCAGAAAAAGTCGTAGTTGAAAGTAATCTTGAGTGGACTATTGCATATTTTGGATCTTTAACTGATGAAACCGATAAAAATAAATATGTCGCTTCGTCTTCTCTAAAGACGCCTTCCAAATTGACGATCTCTCGTTCATGTGTTGCAGATTTTGTCCTCACCTCAGTTACTGATCGAAAGTTTGTTAAGCAACGTGCTGTGCTAAGTCGGTGGAACGGATGACCTTACTTAAAGGAAAAATTATTGTTGTGACTGGTGCAAGTTCAGGCGTTGGTGCTGCCGCGGCTAAAAAATTATTTGAATGCGGAGCTCACGTTATACCGGTGGGGAGATCAATCCAACGAACGAAGAAGATAGCCAAGGAGTTAGGGGTCAACCCATACACTGCTGACTTTACTGATCTAAACAGTGTAAGGAGTCTAGCCAATCAACTTCTAAATGATTTTTCAAAAATCGATGTATTGGCGAATAATGCAGGAGGAATTCCTATAGAGAGTGGATTAACCGTGGATGGCAATGAACCTATTTTTCAAGTGAATACATTGTCTCCATTTCTACTGACCCTGATGTTAACCCCACATTTGAAAAAAAATGGACGGATCGTGAATACCTCCTCTCGTTCTCATAAAGGAGCGTCCATAAACAAGAGAGATTGGCAAAGGACGAATGGGTTGCGGTCTCATGCGATTTATGCTCGAAGCAAACTTATTACTGGGATGTTGTTCAGGGAGTATCACAGACGACATTCAATTGAGTTTGCGGACTTTCACCCTGGACTCATCAGCTCTGATTTTGGTCGATATATGGGTTTTTACGCGAATATTTTGAAGGTAGTCTTTTCGCCGTTGCTTGCAACACCAGAAAAGGGAGCAGAAACATTAGTTTATTTGGCTGAAACGAGCACTAAACTTAATGGCGATTATTATGTACGGAAACAAAAAGCACAAGGGAACAGGATGCTTGACGATCCTACTTTATCGGCATGGTTATGGGACGAGTGCAAGCAAAGAATAGGAAAACTTTAATGAATTACATGACTTATGCAGCTAACTAGTAGAAAGCTCATGAAATAACGTTCATGATGTACTACCGTTCTATGCCATAGTTCCAGCGGAACGGGATCGGGTTTTCGTTGGCTTCTTGAAGGTAATTCAATACGTTGTTTTAATTCGTCTATAGATTTGACGCGAAGATGGCGAAGTACTTGTTTAGTCATTTTCACGAAAAAGCTCTCAATCACATTCAGCCAAGAACCATGTTTGGGGGTGAGAATAACCTCAAAGCGCTCCGGCCGAGTGTTCAGGTACGCGTTTGTTTCTTTGGAGATATGATCCGAATGGTTGTCTAAAATGATTTGAATGCGCAAACCCTGGTTGTAATGCGCATCCATGGCGATGGATGAAATCCTGTTTCTGGAACGCGGGAAGGTCGTGATGCGCGGGACGCATGAAGAACTGATATGAGCGCTATCGCAGGTTTATCAGTTGGATCTTTTGTGATGCGCGGGAAGAGTCGGGGCTGCAGCCTGCCTGGTTTCCAATATGTCGACCGGATCGATTGCATCGCTGCATCGATCGGGCGCAGCTTGCGGATTTACGAGGCGGCCCGCATCCTGTTGACGATTCGGACGGCTCACGTTTTTAGGAGCGGTTCCAGTTTTCTAAAGCACGCTTCCCATAGCCACGCGGCGGTTGATGGATCGTGAAGCAAGGGAGAACCTTGCCGGATGCGCTTGCGAACATAATAACCGCCATTCAGTTTTTCATCCGTCTCCACCAAATAAACCAGCGTCTCGGCTCCTTGAACGGGATTCGAGAGGAAGGGGGCGAAAACGACCTCAAAATATTCGCATAAAATCCCATGTAGCGTCCGAAGTCGGAGCTGATGATACCGGGATGAAAATCCGCGAATCCGATATCCGGATGCCGCCGCCCGTATTTGCGAAGCAAGATGCCAAGCGCCAGCTTGCTTCGGGCATAGACGGCATGAGGGCGAAGTCCCGAGGTGCGTTCCCAATCGCCCGAATGGAGCGAAGCTCCCTTATGCGACCGGAAAGAGGTATTAATGAATCTGCCTCGGCGTCTTCGAAGATGAGGAGTCAACAATAAGGTCAAAAGAAAAGGGGATAGCGCATTCACCTGGAAAATTGGTTCGTTCCCGTCATCCGTGACGGTGACCGGTTGGAATACCTCCGGCGTTGTTGGCAAGCACATCGATCCCGGGGAAATCATGCAGGAGCCGATCCGCCAATTCGCATACGTTGCGAAAACGGGAAAAGTCGACGGTATATCCTTTGACGCCCAACTCGCGGGCAATCGCTTCGGTGCGGCTGCCGGAACGCCCGACCGGGACCACGATGGCCCCCCGTACATGTAGTTCCCGCACTGCGGCGGCTCCCACTCCTGTACTCGCTCCGGTCACGACAATGATCTTTCCGACTGCAGAGGTTATGGGTTTCCCGTCGCTTTCCCCGGCCCGCTCAATACGACGCGCTGACGGATGTAGGCCCCGCCGGTAGCGGCGGACAGAAGGAAGTCGGCTACGACCGCACGAGGAATGGACAGTTTTCCGGGTGTGGCTAGCGAAGTGGATATGCCGTATCTTCCGCTCGCAGGATCGTCGGTGAGCGCTCCGAAATAGCAGATGGTCCAGTCGAGACCGCTGTCGACGACGCACCGTTCCGCCGCGCCCAGATTGACAAAGTTTTCCGGAATAGCGTCTTTCCGAGCAAGCGGATCCCGACATTCGCATGCTTCAGTGTCGGCCCGGCCCCATAGCTCAGCAGCAGCGCAAGTCTTTGGATCCCGTTTGCCTTCATGGCTTGAACGAGATGGGTCATGGCCGCTTCCATGATTTTCGGTCCGCCGTTCCCTTTGATTGCCAAGCCATTCCCCAGCGCGGACAAAACGGCATCATGTCCGGCCATCCTTGTCAAGAGTCGCTCTTCATCCTCCACGATGCGGCCAATGGTGACGTTCAATTGTTGGTGCGGCACTAGCCCGTCTTGCCTGCGAACGAACGCCGTCACCTGGTGGCCGTTCGCAAGCGCTTGCTGGACCATCTGGCTGCCGACAGCTCCGTTTGCACCTACGATAAAGAGCCTCATAAGCGTTTAACCTCCTCTGTACGTTGCACATAGCGTTGTTCCGTCACCGAGACCGTCCGATCCGAAGGTCGGTCAAGTCAGCCACTTCTTGCGAAGCGCGATTTCGGCCAGCACCAAATTGAGCGACAAGCTGCCCCATACGGCGAGCGCATACGAAGCTTCGTGCGACAGATGGAGGCCGTGTTCACCAAGCATCAACAGAAGATGAATGATCAGATTCGCATAGGTGAGGAAAAAGCTGCGTGTGATCCAGCACGTATGCTGCGCGACATTCTTTCGGCGAATATGGATGTAGCCGAGCCAGGTTGTGGCCAGCCAGAGGCTGTTCAGCACGAGGAAACCTACCATCGTCAGACTTCCCGGGACAAACCAGGCCATGTACAACCCCGGAATCACATTAAGCAGAATCGAAAGGACATAAATACGTCCATTCCATCTGTGCCAGGCGATCGCTTTTTGCCTGATGGCACGAATGGTGCCGACTGGCCCCGTAATCAGCGCGATGACAGCCAGAACGATGTGCGACCGGAGCATGAATGTCCAGAGCGGACGATCGGCCGTAAAAGCGTCTCTGGCGGCGAGCAATTGGTTGAAACCCGGATCCGATACGAAATTTTTGGTCAGCGTATGAGCGACCCACATGAACGAAACGACAGCGAACACAATGACAACGGCGGTTTTCTTTTCGGTGCGATTTTTCACGTCGGCATCCTTTCCTTGGATAAAATCGTGTCTAATGATAAATAATAGGACCGGACCGTCCGGTCTGTATTTCTATTATACGATACTTACCGTTCATTTTAAATAGACAACTTTGGGCGATTTGTGACAATATATAAGGAAACCCCCGCCGCCGCCGATCACATGATGAGGAGGAAGAAGCATGAGGAAACCAGACGAAATACGGGAAAAGATCATAGACCATGCCTTGCATTTGTTTAATACACGAGGCATCGCTCAAACATCGATTCAGGATATTATGCAGGCAACCGGCTTGCCTAAAGGGGCGATTTACCGACGGTTTGAAACCAAGGAATCGATTGTACTGGCTGCCTTCGAGAGGGCCGGGCAGATTTTGCAGGAGTTCTTCGTGCAAGCGGAACGCGAGGGGACGACGACCTTCGACAAACTCCTGAAAATCTCGGCGATTTATCAGGATGCCGTAGACAACCCTCCGATTCCTGGCGGTTGTCCGTTGCTGAATACGGCAGTGGAGAGCGACGGAACATTTCCCGAGCTTAAAAAGAAGGTGGCTGTTGCCTACGGCAGCATGGTCCGGTTCGTGCAGTCCATCATTGAGCAGGGCATTCGAAATGGGGAGCTTCGTTCGGGCACGGATACCGCCGACTTGGCTTCCTTCCTGATCGATTCGATGGAAGGAGCCATCATGGCGAGCCGGCTGACGGGCAGCAACGAACCCATTCAACGAAATATGAAATATATGGAGAGATTGTTGAGAAGCTATTTGATTCAGTAAATGGATTTGAAGCGGGAGTTCTTATCAAAACGATAAGCGGCATCCATAAAGGATGTTGCTTTTCCATTTTCATTGGTTCACAAATCATACACAAAAAATGTCTGGCGAAGGGAAAAAATCTAGGGTACAATTGGGTACGGGAACGGACCGGACGGTCCGGTTCTAAAATTCACAGTAAGGAGATGGAGACCTTGAAAATCCAAGTGGTATTGTTTGACGGTTTCGATATGTTGGATGTGATCGCACCGTTTGAAGTGTTGGGAGGTGCTTCGCTGCTGGCCACAGGAGAAGCTCCCGTCCAATTCGTATCGGCAGAAGGCAAGAGAAAAGTAAACAGCGGGCTGTATGAGGTGGAGTTTGAAGCTACGGCGCAACTGGATCCGAATGAAGCGGGCATTATCGTGGTACCGGGCGGCGCGGGAGATATGCAAGGGGACGGACCCGGCTCTATCTTCGCGTGGCTGAAGCAAGCTTCCGAATCCACACTTAAACCCTTGATGCAGCAAGCGATGGTCAACCCCGCCGTGATTGTGGCGACGGTATGCGGGGGTTCGACACTCCTTGGCATGATGGGTCTCATGCAGGGCAGACACGCAGTCACGCACCATCTCGGAATGGATGCACTACCATCTTTGGGGGTCATCCCCGTTCGCGCTCGCGTCGTAGATGACGGAAATTTGGTGTCAAGCGGCGGAGTGACCTCGGGTATCGATCTTGCGATGTACTTGGCGGAACGGACTTGGGGTTCCCGAATCTCCACCGAATTGGAGAGCATTTTTGAGCACGAACGTCGAGGCACCGTTTGGAAGAAGGAGCAGTCAATAGCAGGTTAAGGGGTTAATATACACTGCATAAGCTCAAAACTGAGGTATGACTTCGAAGCTGAGATGGTTTGATTTGCGTTCTATCCCTGTGTTGCGTCCCGGCTCCTTGCGGAATTGAGCACTTTTTTCACTGTGTCGAGAAGTAATAACCTTTGAAAATTGACTGTTTACCGCGAGTATACCGTGTGCTATTGGCAGTCCGTTATGTAAGCGTCGTTTACCCGCGGCGGCAACGACAGGCCTAGCGGCACCTGCAGAACCAGAATCTGATCTTCCCGGAGCGGCTCTTCGGGCACGCAATGTCGGCATTGAATTAGAGTCGCTTCCTCCGTCTCCTCCGTCGTGAGCACGCCGGCGGTTTCCCTCACAAACCGGCGGATGCTGATGGATTGTCGTCATAGGCTACGTAGCCTATGACTTATGATGACGCTTTCGATGCGGATCGGCACGATTCTCGCCGCTGGCGGCGTCCCGGTGCTTGCACATCCAGGGCAGATGAATAATTACGACGCGGTACCGGAATGGCTGGAAGCCGAACTGAGGGGCATAGAGGTCAAACATCCGGATCATAGCACGATGGATGAGGCTAGAGCACGGGTGCTGACTCATGAATATGAGCTGATTATGACGGGCGGATCGGATTTTCATGGCTTCTATGGTGACAAGAAGAGTCCGCTGGGGTCGCAGAGTCTAGGTATTCAAAGCGTAGAGGCGATAAAAGAGAAGAAGCGATTTCGCAATAACATGCTGAGCAACAAAAGCGTTGCTTCACGGGTAACAAAGCAATCATCCAACTGAATGGAATGTGTAGCTGGTTGTCCCGCACGGAACCGGACATTGCCCTTAGGGTGGTGTCCGGTTTTATCTGGGCAAATATTGAGGAGAAAGTGATGACCGAACCCATACATGTTTTACTCGTATCCGATCACGACATCTGTTTGAACGAATTAACCGCGCTTCTGGGAACGCAACCGGATTTTAACGTACATCCTGCAAACATCGGGAAGGAAGCAGAACGGTTACTGCTGCAGGAGCCGCTCAGTGTTGGGGTTCTTGGCTTCGAATTGATTACGCCTTTCTATGCAGGGTTGGAAATGGCGATGGAATTGCTGGCCGTCAAACCGATCCGGCTCATTTTGCTCACCTCGATGGACGAGAGGGAGGCGATTCTCCATGCTCTTATTATAACTTATTTTTCAGCCTCATGTGTCTCAGACTATGGGAGCATTATAGAGGAGCGGGACTAATTACAAACTTGACTTCGGTGAACGATTAGGAAAGGTTTATGGAGAACTTGCCCCGCTGCTCCCGCTCTCGTGGTTTCTGGCAGTAGTTAGGTAAGCTCTACGTTGCAGAGCTGAATTGCAAAAACGCAAGTCGCTTTGAAGCCCGGAACGCCGCCGCGCGGCACACTTAGCGGATTTTTCGCCAATAGTCCTGCCGTTATGACAAATTTAATACTCGTTAATGTAAGCAATACTTCTCAAGGATTGCAACAAGTGAGGGCGGAAGGTCGATTTCAATTTTATCCTTAGCATAGTTGTCTCCGGGGATATGAATACCCTTGGAGGACAGTCGTTCGATCTGTGATGCCATTCGAGCGGGAAAATCGGGAGCGAGTAGTTCGGGATTTAGGGCCACAATGAACAGGCCTACACCAGGCGAGTGACTCCCCTCCTCAAAGGATGGCGCATCAAGTGACCAGTTCGCACCTGTCGTACCTGCCGCGAGTATTTCAACCATGAGTGCGATATTAGCACCACGAGCACCTCCAAATGCAAGTAAAGCCCCCTTGATCGTTTCACGGGAATTCGTTGTGTTGTGCAAGGTATCCGCTGACTTCGCGGTTTAGCCCGATGTTGCCAAGGTCGCGTAAGTTGTCCCTCGCTTCGAGAACGACGATGTAGCCTTGCCTGCCCAAACGAAATTCTTTCTCTGCTTCGTCGTCCAGTTGAACCCTTAGTCTTCTTCACGTCCAGACGACCAGATGCGATCATCGAAAACACTTCGGGAAAAATATGGCGGTAGGTAATGTTGAGCTAGCCAACAAGCACCGGCTTTATATCGAACGATACACCACAACTTCTTGATAATGAACGTTCCATCTTGATTGAGAAATTGGAAAGGAGTTTCGCGACGTTTGATCTTAAAATCGGATTAAATGGGGGGGATTCAAAAGCCATCACCGATGTGATTTCAATTTCGTCCACCACTAGAAACGACGTTCGGATCAAGGAAAAGTCATTGCAATTTAGAACTTGCACTTTAGAACTGAATCATTTATTATGGATATTAAGGGTCCACATTAATCACAATATTGAGGAGGGAGGAAGGAAAATTGCAGTACTCCAAAAGTACAGATTATGCTCTACACGCCCTAATTCATCTGGGGAACTCGCAGCGTTGCAACAACGTCGGGATCAAGGAATTATCCGGGGTACTTGGTGTTTCCGAAAGCTATTTATCCAAAATCATGTCCAAGTTGAGGCAGGATGGGATCTTACGTGCGGTGCCAGGGGTGAACGGCGGTTACGAACTTGCACGACCTGCGGATCAGATTACGTTTCTTGATGTGATTCAAGTGATTGAAGGAAGGCAGAAGTTGTTCGAATGTTCCAATTCGAGTTCTCGGCAGCATCAGTTGTTAGCGGAAGAGGGGGCTGCACAATGGGATCTGAAACGTCCGGAAAAAAATGAATGTCTGGTAGAGAAAGTTATGTACGGCGCGGAACAGCATCTGTACCAATACTTGCGGGAATACACGATCCAGTCGGTACTGGATGAAGCATTCAAACGTTGTACCCATGGGGCAAACAAGAAGTGATACGCTTCTTGCGCCTTAATTATAGATATTACAGATCGATTAAGGAGGTATTTAAGAATGGAAAAACAACTTTTAGATGTGGCCATTATTGGCGGAGGACCAGCTGGGTTGAACGCCGCCCTTGTGCTTGGGAGGGCAATGAAAAGGGTAGCGGTGATCGATGCAGGCCGTCCCCGCAACGCTGTGACCCGCGAGATCCACGGGTTTCTTACCCGCGACGGGATCAGTCCGAGCGTGTTTCGACAAATTGCGAAGGAAGAAATCAGCGCCTATCCTTCCGTATCATTCGTGGCGGATATAGCGGTGTCTATCACGGGAACCGACGGACGGTTTCAGATTGAGACTGCGCAAGAACAAACTTTTACAAGCAAAAAAATATTGTTTGCCGTCGGCATGCAGGATCAGCCGCTTGCCATTCCGGGACTGGCGGACGTATATGGGAAAAGCGCTTTTGTCTGCCCGTATTGCGACGGCTGGGAATTAAGGTATCAACCGTTGGTCATCATTAATAAGGGGGCTGAGCTTATGCATTTTGCTCCACTCATATCCGGATGGACGAATCGTTTTGCCGTCTGCACGAATGGCCCTGATCAACTGACTGATGCCGAGCGCGAGGAACTCCAGCGAAATCAAGTGCCTCTGTTCGACTCGCCGATCCGATATATCGACTCCAGCCATGGCATCGTCCGGCAAGTCGTTCTTGAAGACGGGACGACCGTTCCATGCACGGGGATCTTTTTCAAACCAGAACTGGTAATAGGATCAGACTTACCGCGAACGATTGGATGCCAAATCACGGAATGGGGGGCGGTCGTCGTCGATGACTTCGGAAAAACGAACGTTCCTGGCATCTATAGCGCTGGGGATGCAGCATCGCGAATGCATCAGGCCATAGCTGCTGCCTCGATGGGCGCATTTGTCGCTGCGGTCATCAGTAATGAGCTAAATACAGAGGTTTGGAGGAGAAAAGGATGAGTAATTTGAACAATATCAAGCGCGGCCCGATCTTGTTTGCCCTGATTATCGGCCTGTTCGTCGCAGCTTTGAACGAAACGTTGATGGGTAATGCCCTTCCCGAATTGATGAAATCGTTTGATGTGTCTGCGGCGACGGCCCAGTGGCTTTCCACTGCCTTCATGCTCGTCGTTGGCGTACTTGTTCCGATGACGGCAATTTTGCAGCAATGGTTCACGACCCGAAAAATTTTTCTGTCAGCGATGAGCCTGTTCTTTGTTGGTACAGTGATCGCAGCGGTGTCGCCGACATTCAGCGTGCTGCTAATCGGACGGATTATTCAGGCGATCGGGACTGGCATGCTGCTGCCGCTTGTTATGAACGTCATCATGACCATTCATCCGCCGGATAAGCGGGGTGGAGCGATGGGAACATTAGGGCTCGTCGTTATGTTCGCGCCGGCGATTGGCCCGACCGTATCGGGTTTAATCGTTGACGGGCTTTCGTGGCGCTGGCTGTTTTACATCGTAACACCGTTTGCGCTGCTATCCGTTATTATCGGAGCCGCTGTGCTGAAGAATGTATCGGAAGTCACCAAACCGCGTGTGGATTTTTTATCTATCGTGTTGTCGACGATCGGCTTTGGTGGAATCGTCTATGGGTTCAGCAGTGCCGGCGAACACGGTTGGTCGGAACCGGCAGTTATCTGGACGATCGCGGCGGGTGGCGTTGCGTTGTTGCTGTTCGTCTGGAGGCAGCTTATATTGAAGCAGCCTGTCATGGATTTACGTGCGTTTAAATATCCGACATTTGCGCTTGTCGCGGTGCTGCTGTTTGTGCTTATGATGACCTTTTTCTCATCGGCCATCATGCTTCCGATGTTTATGCAAGGCGTGCTCCTGATAACGGCATTCAAGTCCGGTTTGATCCTTCTTCCTGGAGGAATCATCAATGGGTTCATGGCCCCGGTCTCAGGCAAGCTGTTTGACAAGTTTGGGCCGCGCGTTCTGGTCATTCCTGGATTGGTCATCGCTGTTATCTCACTGTGGCAATTCACCCGATTCAACGAAACGACGAGCACAGGCTTCCTCGTGGCCATTCACATCGCGCTGATGATTGGCATCGCGCTAGTCATGATGCCTGCACAGACGGCAGGACTTAACCAGTTGCCAAGCCATCTGCACCCGCATGGGACAGCGATCTTAAATACACTGCAGCAGGTGTCCGGCGCAATCGGTACTGCCCTATATATCAGTATTATGTCGAGCGGGCAGAAGCAGTATTTGAGCGGTGCAAACGATCCGCAGGCTCCGGCGGAAATCGCTAAAGGGCTCGCATCCGGCATCAACAACGCATTCTGGTTCGGCGTCATTATCGCGCTCGTCGCGCTTATGTTAGGTCTCTTTATCCGTAAAGGGAAATCGCCGGAGCAAGAACAGGCGGCTGGATGAATTAGCTCGAGAAGCTTTTAAACCGATTACACAGATTAAGCGTCCTTACGCGATTCTGGGAGTCAATGTATTGGCGGCAGATACCGAGGAGGAGGCGCGATGGCTGACTTCAACCTTAGAGCAGCAGTTTCTGGAACTAGTTTGGGGGACTCTTGGTCAAATGAAGCCGCCTGCCAATAAGTATTATCTCTGGTCTAACGCCCAATGGGTACTTGATCTAACTCCATTGTTTCCAAATTAACTATCAGGGCTACTAAACAAAAGGAGTCGGTTTCTATTATGAGTAATTCCACAAAATACGTTGGCTTAGACATGTCGTAGAAGCAAAGAGGATGCCGGTTTTTCAAAGGAGTAGCCTCTACCTAAGCGGTTAATGACACGGATAAGGCCGTTCAGAGACTCCGTATAAGCGTTTGTGATGCGGTGGTCAAAGTAGGCGAATACCTCTTCTTCCCAGTTTGCCATAGCCTTTGTAAGAGGCTCAAAAGCGGATTGTAATTGCTTCGGTATCTTGGCTTTCCAATCGTGATATTTTTGAGGAACGCCTTTTGTCTTGTATCGCAGTCCCATATATCGAAATAGGATTCCTTTAAGTCGTAAGCTATGCCAAGAGAGGGGTGATTCTTAGTCCATAAGTCAAGCGTTATCTTATCCATCTCTGTAAGCTTTTTATGGCGTTTCAGGAGGATAAATCGGTCGTGCATAAGCCCGCGCCGTTCCTTCGGTGATAAGCCCTCTCTAAGCTGTTTGCGGATGGTTAAAAATGCAGATGGGAATTAGGTTTCTTGATCCTGAAACGCACCGACCAAAACTTCGGGAAGGTGACTGTAAGGAATATTTCCGCATTATAAAAGCTGCCTACGGAATACCAGGGAATATTCAAGATACCGATGAACGTATATTCGTATACGGAAGGGCATTCCGTCGAAATGGAACTGTTGCAATGTCCATAGACTCCCCTGAGATGTTCAGCAAAAAGCTTTCATTTAAGTTAGGAGCCGTAAGTTTCCCTCTGATTAATAATAATCTTATAGTTCCGTCATTAAGTGATTCTGGATGGTTTTTGATCTTACATCCTAGCTCAGAACATAGGGAAGACGCGTTTGAGGTTATATCTTATTTAGTGTCGGAAGAATACCAACTTTATCTTTCTAGAATTGGTCGATTCTCTTCCTTATCAAACAGAAAGTACGAGGCGAATTATGGACAGGATAATCCGAATTTCTCAGAAAATAACATAGAATGGGTGTTTCAAGGTATAAAAACAGGTTGGGCAAATCCGCAAAGCCCATATGAGAATATGGCTGGAAGTATTGTTAGAAGTGAAATGGAACGAGCTGTGCGGAAAAAAATCCTATGGGAAGAGGCAATTGAAACAATGGAAAGACGGATTCTTGAGAAATTAAGCATTGAAATGCACGCAGTTTTTTAATGGCTTTATTAAGCTACCATGAAAGAACGGATTAACTTTCATGCTCTGTGGTGCAACGCAGGGGGTGCATGGGAGGCTAACGGGTACGATAGTTGAATAACAGAAAAAGCAGCCCAAAACTGTATTGTTCCAGTTTTGGGCTGCTTTTTGTTGATACTCCCCAAAATACATTTGTACAGCTAACCAAATGTATTTGTGTATTCGGAATGAATTCCTCTGGTTAAGAGAATTTTCATTAAGCGTCCTATTGAATAGGACGTTTTTGTTTTGAGTTTTTCTCTTCAGAAATTCTTTAGTTTTATCCCCGTAAGTTCCTTAGAATTTTAACTTAATATAATCTTATCGACTTTAACTGAGGAGGTTACGTTATTATTCTTATCGGTTTATTGACATGTGTTACGACCGGATATTTATTAGGCAGACTTTTCGGAAAACGAATGGTTGTAAAGTTTAACAAAAGCCGTCATTTTCTAAAGGCAGAAAAATTATTTGAGAAATACGGCGACATTGCAATGTGCTTAGGATTTCTCATTCCGGTCGTGCGTTATATAGTCCCTGTTTTCGTAGGCATAAGAGGCGTGTCATACAAGAAATTTGTTCTGATATCATATTCCAGCGCACTTGTTTGGACAGCTACATTTTTTACTCTTGGAAAGGTTTTTGGCGACAAAATATTGAGATTGCTAGCATTAGTTGATTATAAATCGGTAGGCATTGCTGCACTGATAACTGTCTTGGTATTTATCTTAAATAAGATGTTTAAGCCTAAAGTTGCCAATCACGTATTGTTGCATGAGCAAATCAACAATTGAAGAAAATAAGGAGAAGGATGGAGAATTTCATGGCTTCTGATCAATATTTAATGTTTTTACAAAAATTTATTCAAAATCCTAAGCAAATCGGTAGTGTATTGCCTAGTTCTCGATTTTTGGCTAATAAAATGGTTCAGTCTGTTCCGTGGAGCGAAGTTGGTTCTGTTGTTGAACTTGGATCCGGCACGGGTGCAGTCACTCGGTATATCAAATCGAGTGTATCGGACTTAACCAAAGTGTTTTTGTTCGAGAATGACGAAAACATGAAGGCTAATTTGCAGAAGCAATACCCTAATTTTGTATGTGACACAAACGCATGTTATTTAACAAATGTAATAAATCACCACGGCATCCATCAGTTAGACTGCATTATTAGCGGATTACCGTTTTTTAATTTTCCAAGAGAAATTCGAGAAACATTAATTGATCAAATTATCAAAGCCTTAAAACCGGGCGGCTACTTTGTTGCCTTTCAGTATTCTCTCCAGATGAAAAAGCATTTAGTAAATGCATTCGATATCGAAAGGATTAATTTTTTGCCGCTTAATTTCCCGCCAGCATTTGTGTATGTATGCCGTAAAAAAGGGGGGATTGCATGAATTACGACACACTCATACATTCTATTTCACAATTTGGATATGCCGCGTTATTTTTTGCGCTTGGCTTGGCATCGTGGGTATGCCGATACCAGACGAGGTCATCGTGATGACCGGAGGAGCTGTAAGCAAAACGGGTATTCTCCTTACGTTTCCAGCTTTTATTGTCACCTATTTAGGTGTGATTTCTGGGCTATCACTTGGTTATGTTCTCGGCAGAATTCTTGGAACACCGGTGCTTGATAAACTTCGGCGTAAAAAGAATATCGATAAGCATTTAAAAACAGCAGAAAACATGTTAAACAAATATGGAAATTTTGCTTTAAGCTTTAGTTACTTCATTCCGGTCGTCAGACATATTATTCCCTATTTAGTTGGGATTAATAAAATGCCGTATCGTCATTATGTGCTTTATTCTTTACACCGCTGGACTTGTTTGGACATTTGTCTTTTTTGTGTTAGGTCAACTAGCAGGAGCCCATGTGCAAAGTGTTGAGACAATGGTATATCATTACGGTATATATGTAGGACTTTCATTTACGATAATCATTTTTATGGTTTTTATTATTCAGAAGCCAGAAAAGGGGGAAAGCAAGATGAACACAGTACTAGTCGTAGACGACGACTCGGAAATTCGCGATGTTATTCACGTTTATTTGCGCAACGAAGGATATAAGGTGTTAGAAGCAGAGGACGGTCTTAAAGCGTTAGATGTATTAAAGGTAAACTCCGTGCAGCTCATTATATTGGACGTTATGATGCCCAATTTAGATGGTATAAAAACGTGTATGAAGATTAGGGAAACTTGGACAACACCCATTATTATGCTCTCTGCTAAAGAGGAGGATATCGATAAAATCACGGGTCTTTCTAATGGCGCTGATGACTATGTGGCCAAGCCCTTTAATCCTTTAGAACTGCTTGCAAGAGTAAAAGCTCAGCTTCGGAGGCAAACGTACACCGCAAAAGAATCAATCGATTCCGCGATTACTATACAAGAGCTTGTTATCGACAAAGCAAAGCATTTCGTATCGCTAAGGGGGAAAGAGGTTTCCCTTACACCTCTTGAATTTTCTATTTTGGAGTTATTGGCAAGCCACTCTGGGCAAGTTTTTAGTGCCGATAAAATTTATGAAACGTTGTGGAATGAACCCTCCGGCTATTCCGATAACACGGTCATGGTGCATATCCGCAATTTGCGTGAAAAAATGGAGGAACATCCAAGAAAACCGCAATATATCAAAACGGTTTGGGGAGTGGGATATAAAATTGATAAATACACTATTTAGCCTGATAAGAGGTAAAAAAAGCATCCGGGTCCAGATGTTTTGGGCGTTTGTTTTTAGTTTTATTATTGCGGTTGTTTCCATGGTGTTCGTCTCGAATTTTAATCAAACTTATGTGCCGACTATTTTTTTTGTGCCTATATTCATCTTCTCTTTTTATTTGCTAACCGGCCGCGTGGTCAGATACCTCATTGCTTTAGCAGATGGACTCGATATCATTTCAGAAGGAAATTTGGATTACCGCATACCTATAATGCTGCGAGAAGATGAACTTGGGCGAGTAGCACTAAGCATTAATGCGATGACTGAACGATTAAATCGACAGATTCAAAAGGAGCGGAAGATTGAAAAATCCAAGATGGACCTAATAACAGGTGTATCCCATGACTTGCGCACACCCCTTACGAGCATCATTGGTTACTTAGATTTATTAAGAACTAGTTCATTTCAAGATCAGAATGAGTATGAACGGTTTGTTCAAAACACATATAGCAAAGCCATTCATTTAAAAAAGCTCATAGACGATTTGTTTGAATACACTCGTTTTACATCTAGCAGCATTAAATTAAACCTGAAGCAAATTGATGTCCATCAGCTGCTTGACCAAATGATCTTTGAATTCGAGCCTATTGCTCAGGAAAACAGAGCATCCATTGACAAAGATATCGGTAATACCGCTGTTGTTACGGCAATTGATAGCGAAAAATTTGCGAGAGCCATCGATAATTTGCTGATGAATGCGCTCAAGTATTCCATTAAGCCGGGGACAATCCGCATCTCTATGAAAACGGATGAACAGTTTTTTTACATTACGGTCGAAAATGAAGGAACACCCATCACAAAAGATCAAGAGGAAAAACTTTTTGACCGTTTTTATAAAGGCGATCACTCGCGGCGAATCGAAGATATCCAAACGGGTACCGGTTTAGGTCTTCCGATCACCAGAAACATTGTTGAACTGCACGAAGGAACGGTAACGCTTACACATAATGACGGGATTTTCGTCTTTATAATTACGGTCCCCTTCAGAAATTCTTTAGTTTTATTCCCATAGGTTCTTTATTATTTCAACGGTGGAACTATAGCTCAATAGACATAAGGAGAAGGCTGCCGATACCATAGAACGGTAGCCTTCTCAGCTATCGGGCAGGATTGTTTAATTCACTTCGAGGATAATTTAAGAAAGGAGAATTTGGCGAAGTTCGCATATTAAACGTTATCCGAGAACCTCTAGCGGCTTGAAAATTAATTTATTGCATTAGTATAAACTCGTGAAAGGTGAAGATGAATGAAAACTTTTACTGTTGCTACTGTTCAATATAGTTATAGTACTCATGATCCAGAGCTAAACACAATGATTGATTCATTCATCAAAAAACAATAAAATGACTGCAAAAATTAAATGATTTTACTACCCATTTGTTATCGCAATATTATCCATGTGTGTATTATTCGTAAACGTCAAATAATCCCGACTTATTGGCTAGCACCTTTCACATGCCTTGAGGAGAGGGTATTCTCACTGAAAAGATGCAGGCCCCCTTAGTCTCTGGTTCCTGCGTCTTTGCCAAGTCATGGATCTTCCCCGATTCAGATGTAGAATCTAGACCGTTAAATTCTACTTGATAATATTCAATCAGAATTCGTAAGTGCTCAAAATTATATTCGCCTCGAGGGCTACCTATAATGTACCTATTACATGTCACAAACCAAACCAAAAAAGATTTGAAACGGCTGGATAGGCCGATCATTATGATTGTTCTCGGTATATTGGATGATATTGCAGAAAACCCTCATGCCGGTGAACCACTAGCCATATCACAGCCGAAATTAATGGGTGCATAGCCCTTCATGTCTCCACACATGTGAAGTGCATCGTAATCGCCCATTTCTTTTCCTTAAAATCGTAAATAAAAATAATGTCGAAATTTCACGGATAATATATTGCAAAAGTAAGTGGCATAAACTATAATAACTTTTATTCCGAGTTAAACGATCGAAATAATAATACATATAGGAGAGATGAGGAATGGCATACTTTTCAGTATTTGTAACTGAATTGGATAATTCAAAAAAAGATCAATATTTTTCTGACCATATGAAATATTTGGATGATCTACGCGATCAAGGAACAGTTATCGCAAACGGCAAATTCGCTGATGGCTCCCTAGGATTGATTATATTCCGCGGTGAGTCTCAAGCTGAGGTTGAAGACATTTTATCTCGTTCTCCTTTCGCAATACATGGAGTTCGTGAATTTAAAGTTCATGAATGGGTAGCGAAATGGGGACCTGAAATTTAGGAGAGCGATAATCATGATCGAATCTTTTACGTATAATCGTTTTTTACAAAGTACTAGAACAATGGGTGGCACGAAAAATGATAATCTGGACCAAGTCCATTTATCATTTGGGTATCCCTATTCAGATTTGTTTCCGATTCAAGAGCTCGCCGAGGCAGCAAAACAAGCTACTTTCGAGCAAGGAAAGAGCGCACTTCATTATTTCGGTGGCCCGGCAATTTCATATTTGCCAAGCTGGGTAGGTGGGCGCCTTGAAAAAATCGGGATCCAGGTACCAGTTGAACAAATCAAAATTACGATTGGCGCTGCGCAAGCGATTGAAGTCATAGCACGTATTCTATGTAACGTAGATGATGAAGTTTGGGTTGAAAACCCCAGTTTCTTTGGTGCCATTCGTATGTTTAGTCTTGCGGGTGCCACTATAATTCGACCATTTGAAATCGATTCGAACGGTATTTTGATCGAACCTTTGCAAGTGGAATTGGATAGAAGAGCGCAAGCAGGTGAGGTATTGCCTAAATTGTTGTATGTGATGCCGAATTATCAGAATCCAACGGGAGTTTCTTTATCTGTTGAACGCAGAAAACAATTGGCTGCTTTGGCAAAAACGTATGGATTTTATATATTGGAAGACGATGCGTATCTGGAGCTGAACTATACAAACCAGTTTCTCCCTGCCATTCATACATTTGCTCCAGATCATGTGATTCACATTGGAACGTTCTCTAAAATTATCGGTCCTGGTGTTCGTTTAGGGTGGGCAGTCGTTCCTCCAGCCTTACTGAAATTTGTGCAGCAATTTATGAGTGGTTCGCAAACGAATCCATACATGCAAGAGATCGTATCCACCTATTTGCAGAACAACGATTTTCAATCGTATTTGGATGGTGTTAATGCACATTACAAGGATCAAAGAGATACGATGGTGGATGCGCTTGTAAACACATTTGGTGATCTTATAGAAGTCGAAGTACCACAGGGTGGATTTTTCTTGTGTGTTCGTTTCACACAACCGACAGATGTCATTCAACTGACTCAGATTGCAGAACAACATGGTGTAAGTGTGTTGAATGGTAGTGCCTTTTATGCAAATCGCGAAGGAAGAAACACAATTCGATTGTGTTTCACGTATTGTTCCAAGGAAAAAATTGTGGTGGGAATCCAGCTTTTATATGAGGCGTACCAGCAATTAAAATAGTTACTAATATTTGAGGTGGAGGTTATTATGAGTCATTATACGTTGCATACTCATGGGATTTATCAAATTCGTCTCCCCATGGGCAACCCTCCTTGGATGAACAGTTATTTGTTACCAGATGGGGATGGATACACATTAATCGATCCTGGATTTAATACAGAAGCCATTATTGCATTGTGGCATGAACTCAGTAAAGAGATCGGATTTACATTTGATCAAATTCGTAAAATATTAGTAACACATCATCATCCAGATCATTATGGTCTTGCTGGTTGGTTTCAACAACAATCCCACGCGCCTGTTTATGTATCTACCATTGCGAAAAAACAAATTGAAGGGTTATGGGGAGAGGGCAGACCACTTGTTTCTTTTTTCTTAGAAACCTATCAAAAGAACGGACTTCCAGAAGACTTGTTTGAGCAGCTGGAAGAACATTTGAAAAGCAATGTGCAACAAGTACTTCCACAGGCGACACTGACCACACTGGATGAAGGTGAAACGATCCAAATCGGAGACGCAACGTTCGAGGTATTGAGTATTCCGGGCCATGCTGCTGGTCACAGTGCATTTTACAGTAAAGATCTAGAAGTGATCTTTGTAGGTGATCAAGTGATGCCGGATAGCTTGCCAGATACTTGTTATGTGTCAGATGAGTTTGATCCTAGTCCCATTCATAGTTTTATCCAATCGTTAGATAAATTAAAGCCATATTCCGTACAATTCGCGTACCCTGGTCATCATCAACCATTTGCACATTTCAGTGAGCGATTAGAGCAGCTTAAGCAGCTAAATGCTGACCGTCAACAAAAAGTGATAGATCAATTTACAACGGATGAATGGAAAACTGCATACGAAGTATATTACGGCGTATTTGAACCTGTACCTGCTTTGATTCAAAAACGATTCCATTTTACAGAAACATTATCTCGAGTTCGTTATGCTGTGTCTGAAGGATTAATCGAACAAACGGAACAAAATGGAATTGTGAAATATAGAAAATTGTAGTTGTAGTGTAGAGGGTGGAGGATAAACAGTGACTAACAAACGTAATAAACAAATGAAATTAGGTGCTCGTGTATTCGGTATTGGACATTATCGTACATCTTGGCGTCATCCCAACGTACCGTCGGACGGTAATGTAAATTTTGCAGAGCATATTCGTCAAGTTCAAGAAGCAGAAGCAGCAAAATTTGATTTTGTATTTTTCTCTGATCGCTTGTACTTTGATGAGCACAGTGCTCCAAAGTCAGTGAATCAATTTGAGCCATTAACTTTGCTTGCTGCACTAGCTTCCATTACCAAAAATATTGGTCTAGTCGCTACAGTTTCGACTTCGTATTCAGAGCCATTTAACGTTGCACGTCAATTCATGTCAATCGATAAAATTAGTGGTGGACGTGCGGGTTGGAACGTTGTATCTACAGCATTAAGTGGAGCATCTTTAAATTTTAGCCGTGATTTACACTACGGTCATGTTGAACGATATCAACGTGCTAAAGAACATTTGGATGTTGTACAAGGTTTATGGGATTCATGGGAAGATGATGCGTTTGTATATGACAAAGAAAACAATCACTTTTACGATAAAGATAAATTACACACTTTGAACTATGAAGGTGAGTTTTTCAAAGTTCGGGGTCCGTTAAACATCAATCGCTCTCCACAAGGACAACCCGTGGTTTTTCAAGCAGGTCAGTCTGAGGCAGGTAAAAAATTTGCGGCAGAGTACGCGGAAGGTGTATATACTACTCCAATTTCGTATGAAGAAGCAAATACATTTTTTGAAGATTTAAAAGCTCGTGTTGTAAAAGTGGGACGTGATGAAGACGATATTCTAATCTTTGCTGGCTTGAATCCGGTAATTGGTAGAACAGAAGAAGAAGCAAAGGCAAAATTTGATGAAGTTCTTTCTTATATCACCTATGAAGAGGCGTTAACAGAGATAAAGTTGTTCTTTAAAAATGTGGATTTGTTTAAATTCGATCCAGATGCACCATTCCCTGATTTGCAGGATGAAGGAAATGAAGGATATAGCTATATGGCAAATCGGATTAAAAAGGCCGCGAAGGAATTAGGACTAACACTTCGACAAGCTGCATTCCGTTATGGCACGCCAAAATCCGAGTTTGTAGGGACTCCTGAACAAATTGCAGATCGCATGCAAAAATGGTTTGAGGATAGAGCGTGTGACGGTTTCTTCGTATGGCCTCCATATAGCGAAGGAACGCGTGAGTTCATTGACCTTGTATTACCGATCTTGCGTGAACGGGGATTGTTTAGGAAAGAGTATGAATCCACAACATTGCGTGGAAACCTAGGACTGGATTTTGTTCCAAATCGTTATGCTAATTCTTGATAGGATCATGGATATCGATTGAGCATCGAGAGAATTGGGGTGGAAAAGAAATGCTTCAGTTAGAAAATATCCATAAAAAGTTCGGTTCGGAAGAAGTGTTGAAAGGAATTTCGCTACAGGTCAATCGCGGTGATGTCATTTCGATTCTCGGTCCAAGTGGATCAGGGAAAACAACACTTTTAAGATGCATTAATTTGTTGGAGAAGCCCAATCAGGGAACGATTAAAATCGGTGATTTATCAGTCAATACTGAGAAATTATCCCGCAAAGATATTTTGCAACTACGTAGAAAAACAGCTATGGTATTTCAGTCGTACAACCTATTTGCCAATAAAAATACACTGGAAAATGTGATGGAAGGTTTGCTTGTTGTAAAGAAAATGAAAAGAGAGGAAGCGAAAGCCAAAAGCTTGGCTCTACTTGAAAAGGTTGGATTGGCAAACAAAGCAGATCATTATCCCTCTCAATTATCTGGTGGACAACAACAACGCGTCGGTATCGCGAGAGCACTCGCTTTAGATCCAGAAGTTATTTTATTTGATGAACCAACGTCTGCATTAGACCCAGAGTTGGTTGGAGAAGTGCTGAATGTCATTCAAACAATAGCTCAGGAAGGTGTAACGATGATTATCGTTACGCACGAATTGAGTTTTGCCAGGGATATTTCCACACATGTAGTTTTTATGGAAAAAGGGAACATCGTAGAACAAGCTGAACCGAAGGAGTTTTTCTCTAATCCTCAGCAGCAGCGAACAAAAGAGTTTATTAGTAGTCACCTATCAGAATGGTCCTATGATATCTAATTCATCTATAGAAAAGGGAGTAAGAGAAATGAAAAAGTTTTCTTTAGCAGCAATTATTTTAGCATCGGTTATGGCGTTAACTGCATGCGGCTCTAGCCCAAACAAAGACAATAGCGGGGCGCCTTCAACAGGCGGCGGCGAAACTGCTGCCGCAAAGGTAACTGTGCTTAAAGTAGCACGTAACGCAGTACCTAATCCTCCATTCAGTTATTTGAATGACAAGAATGAAATGGAAGGATACACGGTTGAGTATTTGAAATTACTGGATGAGCGTCTGCCAGAATATAAGTTCGAATATGAACAAATCGCTCGTGAAGCTATGCTTGTTGGTGTTGAGTCTGGTAAATATGATTTCGCAGCAAACTTCTACTACCGTAACCCAGAGCGCGAAGCAAAATATTTGTTCGGTAATGTAGAATACGGTTATTCCTTGAACTCTTTGATCGTGAAAAATGATCGTAATGATATTCATAGCTTGGATGATATGAGAGGGAAGAAATTAACTCCGATGAGCCCATCCACTGGATTACGTACGGTAGTCGCCGATTACAATAAGAAAAATGCTGGTAATCCAATTATTGCAGAAGATATCGATGCGGTAACAGATGCAGAGTCAGTACAATGGGTAGCTAGCGGTAAATATGACGCATTTTTAACAAACACAACCGTATTTGACAACGTAAATAAGCAATTGAAATTGCCATTGAAAATTGCAGCTTATATAACAAAAGAACCGATTTGGGTATTGTATAACAAAGAGAAAAAAGATCTAGCAGCACGTATTGACGAAGTAACAAAAACATTGGTGGAAGACGGTACATTGCCAGCACTTTCTGAAAAATATTTTAAGGTGAACATGTTCAAACCACTTGATGACGTAAAGTTGAAGTAATATTTTTTTGAACGGAGGGGCAACCTTTTGATTAAATTTGCAGAAGTCATAGATGCGTTTTGGAAGCTGCTGCCTAAACTGCCCCTTACGTTATCCTTTACGGTATTGGCATTAGCCGGGGGCACCTTACTGGGATTCGTATTAGCTCTGATTCGAATTTTTCGAATCCCAGTGCTTTCCCAATTGATAATTGTGTATATTTCTTTTATGCGTTGTACACCTGGAATCGTACAATTATTTTTAATTTTTTACGGATTACCCAAGCTATTGCTTCAAGTTGGCATCCAAATTAACTCCTGGAGTAATTTTACGTTTGCAGTGATCGCCTTTGGATTGCATTGTGGAGCTGTTATGTCAGAAGTGATTCGTTCTTCCTACTTAGCCATACCGAAATCACAGCATGAGGCAGCGAGTGCAGTCGGAATGTCATATTTCCAATCGTTGCGACGCATCATTATTCCACAAATGCTGCGTATTTCAATTCCGGTAGTTGGAAATAATGCAATTACGATTTTTAAAGAATCGTCTTTGGTGTTCACAGTCGGTGTTGTTGATATCATGGGTCAAGCTCAAATATTAACCCAACGTAAGTATGGGATAACCCTGATTGAAACATATATAGCTGTATCGTTCATATATTGGTTCTGTTCGATGTTATTTGGCCGTTTGCTTGCCTTTTATCAATATCGTGCGGAACGGAAATATAAGATTATGGCTAGAAGGGCGTAGGGGTGATTTAACATGTTACTAGATTGGGGTTATATGCTGAGCAAGCTGCCTTTAATTATTGATGCAATACCAAGAACGTTGCTGTTGGTGTTGGTATCGGCAGCCATTGGATTTATTCTTGGCTTTTTACTATCTATTGTTCGTTCTTACCAAATACCTGTATTATCACAAATAGCAACAGCGTACATTTCCATTTTCCGTGGCGTACCCTTGCTTGTTCAAATGTACCTCGTATATTTTGGATTACCACATATATTTGCCTATTTAAATGAGGCTTTTGCAGTTACATTCTTTCCTGTGGAGTTTAACAAGATGTTTATTGCACTTCTCATTTTTTCACTGTATACAGCAGCGTATCAGGCAGAGGTTTGGTATTCTGCACTTCGTGCAGTGGACTACAATCAAATGGAAGCTGCCTTATCGGTTGGAATGACATTACCACAAGCGCTGATTCGTATTTTTATTCCTCAAGCATTAGTAAGTGCAATTCCGAATTTCGCAAATTTGTTTATAGCTTTATTTAAACAAACGTCACTTGCTTTTACGATAAAAGTAATTGATATTATGGCAGTTGCAAAAATGGAAGCTGGTTCTACTTACCGTTACTTGGAGATGTATGTACTCATTGCAATTGTCTATTGGATTTTGATATTAGCATTTGAACAATCATTTGCATATTTAGAAAAATATTTTTCAAATCAGAAAAAACGTAGTGCTGTTTCCAGGGGGTAAGTGTGTATAAGCACTGACAAATTGGAGACCAAACAAAACATATGGCTAATTCCAAGACCACCACTTGACCATATTGTAAAAGGCTTCTCACAATACTTGTCCCTGTTGCGGATATAAAACACTAGATGAAGAACCATCAGACTTAGGAGTTCAATACGCTAACCCCGATTATGAAGGAGGAGCTAATTTTCCATCTTTACGACAAGCACAAAAAAACATAAAACTTGGAGCGAAAGAATTACGAAAAGTAAATGATGATGAAAGTGACCTAGAATGGAAGCCATTTAATTTTATTACGGGACACGATAGCTCCATAAACAATCAGAACTAGGCTGCCGGCACTAACGGCAGCCTTTACTCACCTAAGTATCTCTTCCGAAGATCGACTTCAGTAAATGTCCATCTCGGTTAGCCCATAGGCAGGAATCATAAAAAACGGATGGTGGTGGATAGAAGGGTGGTTCGTCCCCTGGCGAATTCGGGCATGGGTCCAACGGTCATGAAAGTACATGCTCTCCGACGGATAACAGTTTCCTTTTCCCATACTACTACCCCTTAATCCAATCTTCCGTCACACGCGCATATTTAATACACTTCCGGCTTGCATGCGAATACGTCACGTGAAGCAGTCCATCCCGACCTTGAATGACATAAGGATACTCGTACCGACGGTTTGAGCTCCGATTGTGCTCCCCGCAGAAATTTTCCCCCGTGGAGATATGACGCATATAAGGCCAGCTCACGCCATTGTCCTCGGAGAGGGCGATGGTCACCGGACAACGGTCATAAGGCCACACGGTGAGAGATGGATCATCGTTCGCTTGAACCGGGTTATGGATGAGGGCGATATTCCCGCTTTGCAACCGGATAGCCCGAATAGACGAGTTATTGTTGGGCAGACCGGTACGTTCGGGTGAGGTCCAGGTGCGCCCGTAATCGGCCGAACGGCTGGCATAAATGCGGTCCGCCGAGCGGCTGCGGAAAAACGCGATCAACTTGCCGGGCTCAAGTTCGATCACGGAGGCATGCACCCGGCCCCGGCTGTTCGGAACGGGGTATTCCTCCCACGATTGCCCTTGGTCACGGGAGATTTGCATAACGCTAACGTCTCCCCCGTAATGGGTGCCGTCAGAAATCGTGCTGTACCACATGCTGAACAACCAATCGCCGTTGCTTAAGACAACGATGGATTGACGGCAAAAAGCTCCGGGATTGGAAAATACCGTTTGAATAGGCCCCCAAGTCAAGCCGCGGTCCGCAGAGAGGCGGCACCGGATTTCTGACGTTTCCTGCCTCCCGAAGGAACCTTCCGCTTTACCCTCAGCTAGCGAGCGCTTCCATTCCTGCAAGGAGCATCCGCGGGTTTCTTGAGCGGTATACAGAAGCCAGAGCATTCCGTCGGGTGCTTGAAACAAGACGGGATTTTGCTCCGAGCGGGTGTAATCCTCCGAGAGACGAACAGGCTCCGACCAGACGGATGCGCCTTTCGATAATCTGGAGACATAGATCTTGATGTCGCTTGTGCCCTCATCCGAGCCGGCAAACCAGGCACAAAGCAGATCTCCGTTATCGAGCTCGACCAAACTGGAAGCATGGTTGGAACGGCAGCCGGTCGGGAGATAGGCCTCCACTTGCTCCAATTCATGATGGCGGTACAACCGGCCCGTTTCGATGAAATCGGCCAAATTCACAATATCACTGCGTGGTTGAAGGTCGCTCACTTCAAAATCACCTCTTTAAATTTTTTACATGCACAAATAACATAACGAAAAGACGCCACGGCGGCTTAGGTGTATCGTTAAGCAGTGTGCGTCTCTAGCTGTCGGAATCAGATGATCCCGCCGTTAGTTTTAAGTTTGTTAAGAAGCCGTTCCTTGGAATCCTCCATGTGCAGTTGAATAACCTTTTTGATGTCGCCGATATCGCCGCCCTTTAGCGAGTTGATAATGGAATAGTGCTGATCCTGGGCGGTAACGACCATCTCCTTGGAGATAAGAGAGGACTTCATGGCGACAAAACGGTAATTCATCAGGTTCTGATAGATCTCAATGTTTTTTTGGTTCTTGCCCAATTTGATGAACTCCAAATGAAAAGCCAGGTTAAAATCAGCCTGCAAATAGGACTCGAATACGGAGGAATCGATCAAGCGGGAGGAGTGGACTAAAATATCGTCCATCTTAGTTAGGGTCTGAGTCAGTTCCTTGGTAGAAGGCGAAGAAGCAATTTTGTCGACCGTCCAAAATTCGAGCATCAGGCGGGTGTCCATAATGTCCAGAACATCGCCGACTTCGATCGGTTTGACGAAAGTGCCGACTTTGGAAACGGTTTTGACCAGCCCCTCCATCTCCAAGCGATTAAGAGCATCACGGATAGGAGTGCGGCTGACGCCAAGCTTTTCCGCCAATTCCGGGATGGACAATTTCTCGTTAGGCTTAAAATCCCGGCGAATGAGCCGTTCCTTCAAGATAGCGTAGGTTTTGTCCCATAAGCTGGAATTATCAAGTTTAGGTAAGTTTACTTTTATCGAGATCACCTCCTTGTGGGATGTTGTATACTAGTTTTTAGTGTATTCCAAGTGATTTGTATAGTCAATACGGTTAAAAAAGTAATAAAATTCGACTAAATAACCTAATTTTAGGCGATTGACAGGAAAATATTGTGAGTGTAATATTCAAACCATGTATACAACATACACGCGTAAATTATAGAAAATGAAGCACATACAGAGAGAATACTTTATCTAGAATATTTATTTCCAGCTTAAATGTAAGCGCAATCATTTCGAAGGGCGTAAACTGCTGCCTCATGTCATGGAATTCAATATGAATTCAATCGCGGAGAAGCTGGTTCACGTAGTGGAAGCCATTGGGCAGCAGACGCACAGAGCGTCCAAAGCAGTTAAAGCAGAACGAGTTGTCGCACAGATCCAGGAATGGACCTGGGAGAGCAAATTCCGCAAAATCTCAGCGAATACGGTGTATCGGTCGGTGACTGCCACAGATTGCCGAAGCGGCCGCCAAGGCCACACGTTTTTTAAACAACAACCCTAAGCGGGTATCTGTTCCGGATATCCATGCCATCTATAAGAAGTTGCTCCCATAAAGGGAATTTCATGAAGGAGGTGTTGCCGAGCAATGTTCTCTACAGCTTCCGCAAGGTTTTCGGTCTTCACATGCTTTTCCAAATCAGTTAACTAATAAGGGGTTAATGCTCATGTTTAAACCGGAAGGTATCATTCCCGCTATGATAACGCCCTTTACCGAAAACGATGAAATTAACGAGCAGGCGATCCGCCAGCTGGTAAACCGATTTATCGACGCAGGGGCGCACGGAATTTTCTGCTTAGGAACCAACGGTGAATTTTTCTCACTTTCTTATGATGAAAAGGTACGAATCGCAGAGATCGTAGCAGATGAAACCAGAGGCCGGGTTGCCGTGTATATGGGAACCGGTGGGGTCAGCACCAAAGAGGCCGTTAAGTTGTCCAGAGAAATGGAACGGTTGAAGATCGACGCTTTATCCGTCATCACGCCTTATTTTCTGCCGTTTAGCCAAAAAGAGCTGCTCTACCATTATCATACGCTGTCGGCGTCGACATCGCTTCCAATCCTTCTCTATAACATTCCTTCCCGAACCGGCGTTTCGCTTGAGCCGAATACGGTAGGAGAGCTGTCGAAGCTGCCGAACATCGTCGGCATCAAAGACAGCAGCGGCAGCTTCGATAACATCCTTCAATATCTAGATAGGGTGGATCCAGATTTCTCGGTATTGGCAGGTACGGATTCGCTCATCCTCTGGACCTTGCTGGCGGGGGGGAAAGGGGCAATTGCCGCAACGGCGAACCTTGCTCCCCAGTTGGTCGTTTCCATCTACGAATGCTGGAAAAATGGTCAGATTACGGATGCCCAGAAGTTCCAAAACCAACTGCGGCCGATTCGCGCTGCCATTCAGCAAGGGACGCTGCCATCCGCGCTCAAGGCGACCATGAACATGCTCGAACTGCCTGCGGGAAATCCGAGAGCCCCGGTATCACCGACAAGCGACAAAATTAATGAAGAGCTGCTCAGATTGATTAAATTTACAAGCTAAACTTATCGAGGAGGTTACGTCAATGTTTCGTTATCGTAGTCAAAGGCCTAAAGCATGGGTCATGGGGATGGCTGTTCTATTACCTCTCACTTCCATGCTCGCCGCATGCAGCGGAAATAATGCCGCCGATACTCCGAAGGATGCGCCTAAAACCCAAGAGAAGAGCGAGACCAAGCAGAAGGTTTCTTTTTCTTATACGATGGAAAGCAAGTTTGTGAAATGGGCACTCGATCTGAACTGGTATAAGGTTCTACTGGAGAAGGGAAATGCCGATGTGAATCTGATCGATGGTGGCGCCGGCGCACAATACTACAAAAATATCGACTTGAAAATCGCCTCCGGCGACTTCCCGGATACGGGGATCGTTAATATCGCCCAAGCGGAAGTATATGGCACCCAGGGCGCGTTCCTGGACCTGAAGCCACTGATCGATAAATACGCACCAAACATCAAGAAATATATCGACGCTAACCCCGATTACAAATCGATGATTACGGCGTCCGATGGCAAGATTTATGGTCTTACGCAGGAGTATCCGAAAATCTCCGGTGTAACGTTCTACCGGGAGGATATGTTCAAGAAAGCGGGCATCAGCAAAGAGCCTCGCACCATCGAGGAGCTAATGGATGCATTCCGCAAGCTGAAAACGGCGTACGCGGACAACAAGAACTTCTACCCGTTCAACGGAAGAGACGGCTTCCTCAAATTCCAGTCAGTGTTTGGAGCTCAGGACCGCATCGAGAACGGCAAAGTGCAAGGTATCTATTCCATCGGATCGGGCACGGATATTTATGCGCCGGGCTTCAAGAAATTGCTGGAGTGGTATAAGCAGCTGTACGACGAGAAGCTGATCGATCCAGAATGGGTCGCCGGAGCTGCGACGGAGGAATCGTGGCAAACGAAGATGCTCATCGGCAACGGCGCGGTATCTGATGACTTTTTTACACGGCCTTCCTTATTTATGGTGAACGGCGGGAAGAAAAACGATCCGAATTATTCGATGAAGGTTCTTCCTTATCCGTTGGGGCTCGACGGCAAACAGGCAAAGCGATCCACGAACGCACGTTACCCGGATAACCGCTTCCTAGCAATCAATGTCAAAGCCGATAAGAAGGCTCCGGACATCATCAAGTTTCTCGACTTCGTGTTCTCGCTTGATGGCCAAACCATCATGCAGTACGGCGTAGAAGGCGAAAGCTTCAAAACGGTTAGCGGAAAACGCGAGTTCCTGAAGACATATGCAGAGGAAGTCGTCAAACCGCTCGGTACGCCGAACTGGCTGTTCCTCCAGGATCGTCTCACGTTCCCAGCACCGGTCAATAACGAGGCGTTCTATCAGTTCAATGACGACTTTACCAAGAGCTTCGCTTCGGATTATTTCGGTAAATACACCGAGAATTATCCAGCCCTGAAATACAGTACAGATCAGCAGAAGGAACGTGCCGACCTGGCGGCCAAAGTTAACGAGGCGTTAAACGCCAACATTGTCAAATTCGCAAGCGGCAAACGTCCGATGTCCGAATTCGAAGCTTTTTTGACCGAAATGGAGAAGCTTGGCTACAAACGTGTAGTCGAAATCGATCAAGCCGCTTACAATACGTTGAACAAAAAGTAATCGTTAAGCGAAGGAGTAATCGGCATGAATTCCACACTTACTCAATCCAAGACGGCGGCGGCCAAGCCAATGAGACGAACGCTGCTCCTCTATTTTTGGAATACCCGGTTGCTGTACCTTCTTCTGCTTCCGGGACTTATCCATATGGTGCTTTTTAAATACTTGCCGTTATTCGGCATCGTGATCGCGTTTCAGGACTACAGTCCATTCAAAGGCGTGTTCGACAGTCCGTGGGTCGGTTTCAAGCATTTCATCAACTTCTTCAAGGACCCATATTCGCTAGTGCTGATTAAAAACACGATCCTGCTCGCTTTTTATAATCTGCTGTTCGGCTTCCCGGTTCCGATCATTTTCGCTTTGTTCCTTAACGAAGTTCGGGTCAAATTGGTCAAACGGTTCGTACAGTCGTTCAGCTTCTTCCCTTACTTTATTTCTTCCGCCGTTACGGTTGGCATCGCGTACACCTTCCTGTCTCCGCAGAGCGGTCTGGTCAACATGCTGCTGCAGCACCTCGGCTTCGAGCCGATCTTTTTCATGGCGGATGCCGGCTGGTTTCGTTCGATCTATGTGAGCCTTAGTGTGTGGCACTCCTTCGGCTACGGCGCGATCATTTATTTGGCGGCGATCACCGGCATAGACCCGCACCTTTACGAGGCGGCGGAGATGGACGGGGCGAACCGCTGGCAGAAAATGTGGTACGTTACGCTGCCGTCCATCTCTAACATCATTGTCGTGATGTTCATTATTAATATTGGACACATTCTTTCTGTGGATTTGGACAAAATTTTGCTCATGTACAATCCTAGTGTATACGAGACGGCAGACGTCATCCAAAGCTACGTATACCGGGTCGGCTTCGCTTCCAAGGGCTTTACCGATTACAGCAAGGGGGCGGCCATTGGTATTTTCCAGTCCATCGTCGCTTTACTCATGGTGTACGGGGCAAATCAGGCGGCCAAAAAATATTCAGATACCCGACTTTTCTAGGAGGTGGCAGGCAGTGAATACGAAAACGCAACCGTTCGATTACATCAATCATGTGATGCTTCTTCTCTTGTCTGTCATCTGCATTTATCCTTTCATTAATATCGCCGCCGTTTCTGTGAGCGACGGCGTGCAGGTGATGTCAGGCAAAGTGTATTTGTGGCCAGAAGGCTTCAACTTGGAAACCTACAAATACATCTTGAACAATCCGCGGCTTGGCATCACACAAGGGTTCTACAATTCGGTGTTCTATGCTGTCGTCGGTACTGCGTTTGCGGTGATGATGACGTTTATGACAGCCTATGCGCTGTCCAAAAAAAGATTGAAGGGTCGCTACGCCATCATGATGCTGTTCCTAATAGCTTGGATCTTCGACGCCGGGTTAATCCCCAACTACCTGATCAACCAGAAGCTAGGCTTAGTCGATTCCAGGTGGATCATGATTCTGCCGGGCGCCATTAGTACCTTCCTGTTGATCGTCACCCGCTCTTTCTTGGATACGCTACCATATGAACTGGAGGAATCGGCTTTAATCGACGGCGCCAACGATATTCAAATTATGAGCAAGGTATATTTCCCGCTTTCCACTCCCGTATTGGCCACGATAGGCGTGTTTTATTCGGTAAACATCTGGAACTCCTTCCTGACGCCGATGATCTATCTCCGGGATAAAGCGATGCACCCGATTCAGCTGATACTGTACAATCTGGTCATCCGTCCAGATCCGGGCAGCACGACGCTGGAGAACGTGGTAAGCGATGGGTACACCTTGCTGCCCAAAAATATCGAGGCTGCCGTTATCGTGCTCGCGATCTTTCCGATTCTGCTCGTTTATCCGTTCGCACAAAGATATTTTACACAGGGCATGCTAATGGGCTCGCTGAAAGGGTGATGTAATATGGATCGATTAAGTGGACCAGTCCGGTATACCGGCGGAGAAATCGCGAATCTGGATTATCATCACGGCCAGCTCCGGCCGGCTGTCGGGGTGCAGCATTATCAGGTGCTGCGGGCCAACCGCTCCCATCCCGAATGGGCGGACGGCTTCGGCTGGACATATAATCACGCTCCAATGCTGGCTTATTGGAACGAGACCTTCTATTTGGAATATTTAAGCGATCCGGTGAGCGAGCATGTGCCACCGGGTCAAACACTGCTTGTCACCTCCGGGGACGGGATTCGCTGGGGCAATCCGCGTGTTGTGTTTCCGCAGTACCGCCTGGCCGAAGATGTACGGAGGTCGGACGGAGTTGTCCTGCAAGCGGGTACAGCAGCAGTCATGCATCAGCGGATGGGCTTTTACGTGAGTCCTGGCGGCAAGCTGCTGGCACTCGGGTTCTATGGCTTCTGCCCGACTCCGAAGGATAAGCCGAACGACGGATTAGGGATCGGCAGGGTGGTACGCGAAATTTGTACAGACGGTGCCTTCGGCCCGATCTATTTTATCCGATACAACCGTCACGCCGGATGGAATGAAGAGAATACGCAACTCCCTTTCTATAAAGAAAGTCCGGATGCAGTGTTTCGGGAGGCGTGCGAAGCGCTGCTGGCCGACAAGCCGGCGACACTGCAGTGGTGGGAGGAGGACCGAAGCCCGGGCGGATATTATGCAGTGGAAGGACAGCGCGCCTTGTCCTATTACCGTTTATCGGACGGCCGGATCATCGGGTTGTGGAAATCGTCCAAAGCGGCGGTAAGCTCGGATGAGGGGAGGACGTGGTCTCCCGTTGAGGACGTCCCGTCCCTGATCATGGCCGGGGCGAAAATATGGGGACAGCAAACATCTGACGGCAACTATGCCCTCATCTATAATCCTTCTCCGACCGGAACGCACCGCTGGCCCCTCGCCATCGTCACGGGGAAGAATGGGACCGATTTCGACCGGCTGCTGCTAGCCGGCGGAGAGGTAGCACCTCGAAGATACGGTGGGCAGCATAAGGATTACGGCTTGAATTATGTGCGCGGTATCGAGGCCACCAACAGCATTCCGCTGCGAGGCAGCCTCTGGATCACCTACAGCATGAATAAAGAAGATATTTGGGTCTGCGAAATTCCGGTTCCCGTCCAGGATCGGATTCATTCGCATGTCCGCGAAGTGTTTACCGATCTGGAGAGCGGAGGTCCTGTGCCGGGGTGGAATATATACAGTCCGCTATGGGCACCTGTCACCGTGGAGGATTTTCCTTCCGTGACAGATAAAAGCCTGCGGCTCGTAGACCGTGACCCTTATGATTACGCCAAAGCGGAGCGGGTATTTCCGGAGAGCCGGAGGGTGGAGATCCGCTGCAAAATCTCGGCAGGGCAATCCGATCATGGTCAGTTGTTTATCGAATGCTGCGACGGGAAAAGCACGGCGTCGCTTCGTGTCGTATTCGACAGCAACGGATATATTCGGGTTTTGAATCAAGGGTACTATGTGGACGTTCATCCCTATGAGGCCGGAGTTTGGTACGATGTGGCGATCTCGGTGGATGCGGTGCTGCAAAATTATGAGCTTGCCATAGGCGGGATCAAGAAGAAATTCCGGTTCTTTGCCCCGGTGCTTTCCGTTGAAAGAATTACGTTCCGTACGGGTCCCGTCCGACGAGAGCCTCATTTGGAGACAAGGGTACAAGGCGGGGATGTGGGCGACGGAGACGAGCCTGTACCGGAGGCGCATTTTTACATCAATCTATTGGAGACGAATGGAGAGGAGCTGTAATTTTATGAAATATGAGAAACCTTACAAGCCGGTGGAGATGGAACACGTGACCATTTACCGCAACGACGGTGAATTTTGCTCGTGGCCTTTCAACGCCGGCATGTGGAAAATAAACAAAAACAATATTTTAGTCGCCTTTATGAATATCACATGCGATTATTCCATCCCCGGTAACCGGAACCATGATCGGGTGGAGACGTTCGGACGAATTGCTGCCGCAAGGAGTCTCGATGGGGGACGCACCTGGGGGCAACCGTCGACTATAGCCAACAACATAGAGCTATCGGATCAATTGAAATTCGGCAAAGCGGAGAGCTATAGCCGACCTGTGGATCCGTCCGATCCGAATACGCTGCTCAGTTGTTGGTCAACTCCCAATTCGGCGAGCGATCAGGCTAAGGCCTGGTTCAAGTGGTCGGAGGACGGAGGCGAAGGCTGGGGACCGGCAGTACTGCTGCCGCAATGCGGTATCCCGCGGTTCCAAGGGCGCCCGTCCTATCTAGTCCGCCCGGACGGCGTCATTCTACTATTCCTGACCGCCAGGCCGAAGAACAACAATTACGACCGACCGGTCGTTTATGCTTCTTATGATGGGGGCCGCCATTGGTCTTTGATGTCCATGATGCCGGCGAGTCAGGAGTACCGGATGATCTGTCCCTCCCCGGTTCTGCTTCCAGACGGCACCATTCTGGTCGCGGTGCGCTGCAAGCCGTCCCTGGATGGCGCGTGGGATGAGTTGTATTCCTCGGAGGACGGCGGGAGGACGTGGACTTTCGTCTCGAGAATCAACGATCACGGAGATACGATCCATCTCACCTTGCTCGAGGACGGCAGACTGTTCTGCGTCTATGGTTTCCGGCGACCGCCGTACGGGGTACGCGCACGGATCAGTGAAGACTTTGGCCTCACATGGGGCGCTGAGATGATCCTCCGGGACGACGGCGGACATTACGACCTAGGGTATCCGCGGGCGGTGGAAGTGGAGCGTGGGCAGGTACTGGCCGCTTATTATTTTAATGAAGATAATGGTACCGGAACAGGAGGTCCCCGGCATATTGCCGGAACCTTACTACAACTTTAGTAGCGAGCTGAGGAGTGAGAGGCGCAATGACGACCAAGGTCAAAATCGACGATGTGCTGGCGTCAGGCAAACGAAGCTTGCGGACGCTACCTAAAGCTTGCTTGCTCGGTCCGACGGGAGCCCGCTTGTGGGCGGATTATGTGGATCCGGTTCCGGGTTTTGCGGGGGCTATTGATTTCATCCATAAGCTGAACATCCCGCTGCTGTACACGGTAAAGCCTGAGGGCTGCCGTTCTTTCGAGCCGGCTAACGTAAGCTGGTTTCCGAGTCACTTAAAGACGGAATTCAAAGGGCTGGGATTTCGCTACACGGAGAAAAAGTTTATCAGCTGGGACGACTGTGCGGTCTCCTGCCAAGTCTGGGAAAACATCGGCGAGCGGGACCTCGTGCTCAAGCTCGATACGGATTCGGCTAGACTGCAGGTCAGAGAGGGGGGCGGTTTCTCGGGCGTGCTCGACGTGCCTCAGTATGAGTTCCGCATTCGCGCAGTAATAGAAACAAGCCGGCCGGAGTTGGTTAGCGGACTGGTGCTTCCACCTAATGGCAGGGTGGAACTGATTGTGGCTGCCGCACTCGGCATTGAAGGAGCGGATTGGGAGGATGAGCTGCGCCGACGGGCCGAACGGTTCACGGCTAACGAATCCGGAATGGATGAGATTATCACGAAGCAGCAGTCCGACTATCAAAGCTGGTTCGACCGGACGCCCCGGTTTGAATCCAGCGACCCACTGCTCGACAAAACCTGGCAGTACCGCTGGTTTGTGCTGCGGCATAACCTGGCCGACCCGCGGTGGGGTCGTCTGCAGCATCCGTTATTTTATGAAGGCCGCTCGCATAAAATGTCCAAGACTCCTTTTGAGCCCAAGGGGTGGGAATTCAGTAAAATGATCCCGCTGACCGTTCCGATGCACCTACTGGAGGCGAGATGGTACCCAGACACCGCACTCGGCAAAGGCGTTATGAGCAACATGAAGGCAAGTCAGGATGAAGAAGGATTCTACCGCTGCTTATTCGTCAACCAAACACTGCATTCGTACGCCAATTTCATGGGCTGGGCCGCGTATCAGTATTATTTGGTTCATCGCGATATTGCGTTCATCCGGGAAATCCTGCCTTCCTTGAAGGCCCAAGTTAACGGGGAAGGGCAGAAGCTCGGCAACCGCAGTGACAAGCTGTTAACGGAATATACGCATAACCGGACAGGGAAGGAATACCAGCCGAGCTACTGGTATTTTCATCAGTTCCCGAAGGACATCAAGGATCCGAATACATTTACGCCTTTAAAAAGAGTCGACCGCTCCGTGTACCACTATTTGAACAGTACGGGAGTGGCCCGTCTGTGCGAAGCGCTGGGAGATGATGAGGCACCGCAGTACCGGGAGCTGGCAGGAGAGATACGGCGCGATATTTTGAACAAGATGTGGGATGCGAACTCTACGTTTTTCTACGATTTACACTATGAGAACGATGATAAGGCCTTCGTCAAAAATGTGGTCGGGTTTTACCCATATTGGGCTCAAATCACGGAAAGCGAACACGACGAAGGCCTTCTTCATGCGTTCGTCGACAGTGAGTTCAATACGCCGTGTGCGTTTCCTTCCGTGTCCGCGGATTGCCCGGTGTATCAGCCAGAAGGCGGCTGGCAGGGGCATTTCTTCAAGGGCCGTAACGGCTGTGTCTGGGATGGCCCGACTTGGCCATACACGAACAGCATTGTACTCGACGCACTTGCGGCGGAAAGTAAACGTAGGCAGCACACCTTAGATGAGAGGTTCGGCTACTATTTGCGGGAATATGCGATGCTGCATTTTTCGAACCGAGATCTGAAACGACCGTATTTGGTCGAGCATTACAGCAGCCAGACTGGTGAAGCGCTGAGCGATGAAGTCGACTATAACCACTCCTATTATATCGATTTGCTGATCCGGCATGTGGCCGGACTCACCATCGAGGAGAAACGGATCGTACTCGATCCCGTGAATATTAGTTTGGACTATTTTCACCTGAGCGGCATTCATGCCGCCGGTCACCAGATCGATGTGAGCTACAGCAAGCACGGGGGCTCTCTGCCTCAAGGGTATACTTTGACCGTTGATGGACAAATCGTATGCAGCAGCGAGAGGCTGGCCCGTATGGAGTATAACTTGTAAATGAAGTGTAACAATATATTTAAAGCAGTTGAACTTATAAAAATTTTGATTCATTGGCATTAATATTGTCGGGTGACAAGAACATTATCTCATTAAAAGTCCCTAAATCGCAGTTTTTTTGTTTTATGGGATAAGGTTCTTGTCAAAACCAAATGACAAGAACTTTATCCCATTCCCGACAGACGTCTTGAAGCTGATTGGTGGATAAACGAAATTTGGCTGTACTGATTAAGCTCCCATGAAAATTAAATTAGCTCAAAACCAGTAAAAGAGCATAAGAAAACAGACCCAGAATAACACTCTATAAAAAAAGGCTGAGCCTCGTGAGCAATCATATAGAGATTGTAGTTTTGTTTCTAGCAAAAGCGATCACTGACAACAAATAAAGGCAGGGCTGGTGCTACCAAAAAAGGATTAATCTCCCATGAGTGCTACCCTTAAAGGGTGCGACATTCTGTGATGCACCGTGGTGGTCGGAGTCAGACTAACGGTTGGGCTCTACGGCACCATAGCTAATCGACCTTCTTCGCCAGCCGTACAAACAGTATAGACAGGGGGACCCATTTTCATCCTCTGTTGTCGGTCGACACAAACATTATCCCTTTCATGGTCGCTTATATTGCGGCTCTTTTTTAATAATGGGACAATGTTCTTGTCGCGAGCCGGCGATACAAACATTGTCCCATTTTCAATATACCACAAGACTCAGAATAGATAGTTAACAGGCAACCAGCCAAGCGGCGTGGTTGCCTTTGTATGCGAATAGGGGATCTTATTTTTAATAGACGAAAAAGACAGTGATATATTGTGTAACTGTAGTTGGACAAGAACATCCATTTGAATCCGCGTATAGAGCGGTTTTTGGATTTAACACTGTAAGTTCTTGTCCAAAACGCTGGATAAGGTGGGGTTCATAAGCTTACCACAAATTTATAGATATTTGTCGGTCATGAATGGAGAAATAAGTCATGGCTTTGTTAAGTATTTGAGACTGGAGATTTATGAATCCATCATGCGGGCAAATTGGTCATTCTTTTAAAAAAAAAGAAGATCCGATCTCATCCATAATATGACCAATGAGCTTCATCGTGTAAATTATGGGGTGTATGTTTTTCTTGGCCTGATTCTGGTGGGGTTGTTCACATTGGTTCAAATTTTTATTGCGTTATGGCTGTCGGTTGAACTGACCCTAACCGTATTGCTTTGCGGTATTGCTCTTGCTTTGTATTCCCGCAGGTTTGCGAAACAATCCCGTGCGTACGGTGATCAAGCTTCATCACTGACCCAAGCTTATATGGCTGGCATGATAGACCATTTCAACGGTACCAAAGAAATCAAAAGCAATTTGATGGAGCAACAGCATGTGAGTTGGTTTCGCATATTGTGCGAGAAGATGGAGCGAAATTCCGTTCAATTTATGGGATTGCAAAATCGTTCAACGTTTTACCACAAAATAGTATCCGGTTTTTTAATTTATTTTTTATGTATATGTCTGTCATATTCTATCAAGTACAGGCCGAAAAGCTTGTTTTTATTATTGTAATCTTCTCCCGTCTGTGGCCGAAGTTTGCAACCATACAGAATCATTAGGAGCAGCTATCGCAATCGCTTCCAGCCTTCAACAGCTTAATGGAGCTGGAAAAAGACTATAAGGCGGCTAAAGTAACGGAACTACAGTTTGCCTCCAAAACAGAAAACATTTGCGTAGAGCAGGCTATTGAATATCGAAACGTATATTATCGTTATGATTCAAATCAGAAGGCCTACGCGCTGCAAGATATTAGCTTAAGAATGCCGGCCAACAGCATGACGGCTATAGTAGGGAAATCAGGCGCGGGCAAAAGTACACTAGTGGATCTTTTAATCGGACTTATCGATCCGGAGAAGGGTCAAGTGTTGATTGACGGCAAAGAGCTAAGTGCGGAATTATCGATAAGATTAAGGGGAACCGTAGGTTATGTACCTCAGGACCCATTCTTATTCCACTCCACGATTAAAGAAAATTTTTATGCAGCTGCCCCTAGTGCAACGGATGAAGAAATGTGGGAGGCGCTGCGATTCGCAGCATCTGACGAATTGATACGGCAGCTGCCTGATGGACTGGAAACGGTGATCGGTGAACGTGGCGTACGGTTGTAGGGAGGAGAACGTCAACGAATCGTATTGGCAAGAGCGATTCTTCGGAAGCCGGCTATTCTTATTCTGGACGAAGCTACAAGTGCACTTGACAGCGATAATGAAGCGATTATTCAAAAATCGATCGAGAGATTGAGAAAATTAATTAACGTTCTGGTAAATGAACCTCATAGGGTAACTATTAGTAAGATTAATAACCAAGGTGAGTTTAAAGCTGAAGTAAGAAAAGTGTATAATAAACAGCCATTTGTGAATGGTATCCCAATTAAGAAAGTCTTGCCTGAGGTACGACAGAAGATTCTGGAATTAGAAACATTATGTCAAACATATCGTTTCGACATTAAGAATTGACTATAACAAAGCAGTCATTAACGGAGAACGATAATGGAGGGGCTCGCTTAGCGGTAGCTCCTCTTTGGTTTATTGAACGGGCAGATTAGTGCAAGCGTAGTACTTTGCTCAAATTCCAGAAAATCCATTGTTCTTTCCCCACTGTTTAAGATGCTCAATCAATATGCTGCCTAAATAAATAAGAACTGTTACATAAGTAATCGGTCATGGTCCAGGTATCGGTTAATGCAGCTGAGGATAATGGTAACGGATGAGGATTTTAACAACGAGTGGGTTGGTTTATAAAGAACCGGTAGTAACTCTAAGCTCCCCAAATGGAAGCAAAGAAAAACCAACGTTAGTGAACACGACCAGACCGGTCATTATATGGGAGAAGGAAGCAACATCAATTTGAGAAGCTTTATGTGGAGATTTTGGATGAAACGGGGAACATGAACTACACACGGGTTGGTGCCAGTTTCAGATAGGGATAGTCAGTTTTGTTCCAACGGGAATCAAGCACATGGCGGGTGCTGGTCGATCTTCCGACGGATCGTTTACTGCAGCTGAGACTGATAGTATCGGATGCAGATGTAAACAACTGGTCAGCAACCCAAGAGGAAAGATACCGGAAGTAGCTCGAATGACTAGAACAGTATTACCTCTGCCTATAGAATATGCAGGGCTCCATTGTTAGCATTTATCACACATAAAATACCAACCACAGATTAACTTTATCCAATATGAATAAGGAGAAAAAGCCGATTTCGCTTAAGAGGTAGGCTTTTTTTTCATCAACCTATCTAGCGCTTCGTACTCAACCGATCCACGACACTACAAACGGCGGTTTTTTCGGCAAAATGTATGTTGGAACTAACAACGACGGTAAACTGGCCGGCGATGTCAGTAATGACAAAGAGATGAGGCAGGGTTCCTTGCTGGGCACGTTCCATATTGCAAAATCAGCCTCTTCATGGATTACGACAAAAACAGCGTCTTTTCGCTAAAGGATTTTTAATCAAATGGAAAAAAGTAATCGCATTATCGCTTCACAATATCTTAAAATCGTTTTCGCTGAGTATCTTGTATAATGTAAAAAGAAGCAAAACGTTTCGCTGGAAATATCCCTTAGTTTTAATAACAAATTATCTATATAAAAGCTATTTTTATGACAATCTAGCAAAACGTTTCGCTAGATGGCCAGGATGAGGAGTGAGACGATGGCCACGATGAAAGATATTTCCAAATATGCGAAGGTTTCAATTGCGACAGTATCTGCAGTCATCAACAAGTCGAGTTATGTCAGCCAGGAGTTGACGGAACGTGTGAACCAAGCGATCGAAGAACTGAATTATCGTCCGAATGCGGTTGCCAGAAGTTTGAAAGGAAAAAGTACCAAAACGGTAGCGGCGATAGTTACCGACATTGAAAATCCTTATTATCCTGCAATGATAAAAGGGATGGATGATGTGGCGATCATGAACGGCTACAGCTTTATATTGTGCAATACGGCGAACGATCAGAAACGGTTTATCAATTACCTTGATCTAATTGTAGAAAAACGTGTCGATGGTCTTCTTATATCCAATATATCCCATAGGGAAGAGTTGGAACAGGTTGAGAAGAGAGGGCTTAACTATGTACTACTTAATCGGAAGCCGCCAGCTTACGACAAAAATTACGTCGGCATCAACAACCATCTGACCTCCGAGCTTTCCGTCAAGCATCTCGTAACACTCGGATATCGCAATATCGCTTACATCGGTGGAGATTTGAAAATATCGACCGCACATGAACGATGGGAAGGATTTCAGTATGGCATGACTGAACAAGGTTTAGAAGTAGATGCAAGTCTCGTTTTTCATGGAGACTATACGATAGAATCCGGATATATAAATGCTAAGAAAATGATTTCCGTTCAGAAACGGCTTCCCGATGCGATTTGCGCAGCAAGCGATATGATCGCCTTTGGGGCAATCAAAGCGCTGCGTGAATCCAGTATCCGTGTACCCGAAGATATTGCTATCATGGGCAACGACAATAACCCTTATTCTGAAAATTTCATTGTCCCTTTATCCACAATTGATCATCTTAAGTATGATATGGGGAAAATGGCAATGGAATCTTTGATTGAAAGAATAGAAGGGAAGGAACGAGGTATAGATCGGCAAATTATTCTCAATCCATCGCTAGTCGTGCGGGTAAGCTGCGGTTGGTTGAACAGATCAAAAGATTAAGGCCATGGGATATTACATAGATAAGGAAATATAAATAAATGTTATTTCCTAATAAGAACAATGGAAGGAAGATACCTATGAGTCGTTTTGAAAAGAATGTTCCGCTTCGTCGATCGTCTCAAAATCTGAAAACGTCGACGACAAAGACACAGAGCCTACGGTCTAAAAAATGGAGGGAACAAATGCTCGCCTACATTTTTCTAACCCCATCTTTGCTGTTGTTCGGAACATTTCTTTTTTATCCATTGATCAAATCGGTATATTTGAGCTTGTATTTGACGGATCCGCGCGGCAGAGTGGCATTGTTTGTCGGTTTGAACAATTTCGTTGATTTGGTCACCAATGAAAAGTTTTTTCAAAGCCTGATAGTAACGCTTTCATTTACGCTGCTGACAGTTCCGACGGCCATCTTTCTCGCGCTCCTGCTCGCCGCATTGACTCATAACAAGATTCGCGGCATGAAGCTGTTTCAGTTCGTCTTTTCACTGCCTTTGATTATCGCCACCGGGACAGGATCAGTCATTTGGACGATGCTCTACCATCCGACTTCTGGAATGCTAAATTATGTATTGACGCTTGTCGGCTTGAAGCCAATCCACTGGCTTACGGATCCCGCTTGGGCTCTTGTAGCTGTTGCCATCATGACCATCTGGATGGATCTAGGGTTCAAATATATTCTCCTTTTGAGCGGTTTGAAGGGCGTTTCCGAAGAAATTTACGATAGCGCCAAAATTGACGGGTCCAGTCCACTGCGCACCTTTTTCCATATTACGTTACCGATGATATCACCGACTCTCTTTTTCGTAGGGATCGTATCGGTCATCCAAGCGTTCCAAACCTTTGGACAAATTAACGTACTGACCAAGGGTGGTCCAATGTACAAAACAGAAGTAATTGTGTTCAACATATACAATGATGCGTTCGTCAATTTCCAATTCGGCAGCGGCAGCGCGCAGGCATTAGTCCTGTTTGCGATCATCCTGATATTGACGATCATCCAGTTTCGGTTTGCTGAGAGGAAGGTGCACTATCAATGATGACACGTCTGCAAACTTCCCTGATTTATTTGATTCTAGTCATAGCTGCGCTGCTAACGATTTATCCGTTGCTATTCGCTTTGTTTAACTCCTTTATGACGGACGCTGAAACGGTTTCTTATCCACCAAATCTTCTCCCAAGCAGGCTGAACTGGGAAAATTATAAGGAAGTTATTCTAAATATTCCTGTCGTCACTTTCGTATTCAACAGTTTTATCGTATCGACGGCCATTATGGTGGGACAATTGATTATAGCAAGTCTGTCCGCTTACGCCTTCGCTTACTTGAAGTTTAGAGGAAAGACCGTACTGTTTACTCTGTTTTTATCTACCATGATGATTCCGTGGGAAGTGACAATGATCCCGAATTATCTAACAATCAGAAGCTGGGATTGGATCGACACCTACCAAGGGCTTATCGTACCGTTTCTGGCAACAGCGTTTGGAACATTTTTGCTTCGACAATTTTTCCTCCAACTGCCAAACGAGCTGTTCGAAGCAGCCAAAATCGATGGTTGCAGTCATCTGAGAAGCTTTTTCTCGTTAGTGCTCCCGTTGTCAAGACCAGCATTGGCCGCTCTTGGTGTCTACTCGTTCTTGAATCACTGGAACATGTATTTATGGCCACTTCTGATCACCAATACAGTAGACATGCGGACGGTACAAATCGGAGTCAGTATGTTGAAGAATGAGGAAAGTGCATCATGGAACCTTGTGTTTGCAGGCGTGGTAGTAGTGCTCCTGCCCACATTGGCTCTGTTAGTGCTCGGTCTCAACCAACTAGTTAGCGGAATCACTAAAGGAGCCGTCAAAGGCTAACTGTATCGATTATCGAAGTAGTATCGTCCGATCCGGAACGGACGTTCTGCATAAATAAAAAATATATAGGAGTGGTTAAGAAATGAAAAGATTAAACAAGAAAATCGTTCTACATCTCACGATGGCGTTCATATTGCTAATGATGGCAGCGTGCGGACAAGCCAACACTCAGCCTGCCGTAAGTGGAACAGATAGTAAGGAAACGCCGAAAGTGGCCTCAAGCAGCGAACCGGTAAAAGTAGTTTGGTGGCACGCAATGAGCGGTGCAAATGGTAAAGCGGTGGACCAGTTGGTTTCCGATTTCAATAGTTCGCAGAATAAGATCAAGGTTGAAGCTATATATCAAGGCAGTTATGATGAAAGCTTGAACAAACTAAAAGCGTCAATGGATAGCAAAAACGGCCCTTCCATTGCGCAGGTGTACGAAATCGGTAGCCGCTTTATGATCGATTCCAAAGCCATAACGCCAATGCAGAAGTTTATTGATCTAGAGAAATACGATCTGTCTCAATTGGAAGAAAATATCCTCGGCTACTATACGATCGATGGTAAGCTGAATTCGATGCCTTTCAATACCTCGAATCCGATTCTTTATTATAATAAGGATTTGTTCAAAGCGGCTGGTCTCGATCCGGAAAAACCGCCGGTAACCTATGAAGAAGTGTTGAATGTTTGCGCGAAACTAACCGAGAACGCTAAAATTCCCTGCGGATTTACCATTAGAGGTTCTTACATGGAGCAGTTCTTCGCAAACCAAGGAGCAGAACTTGTCAATAATGGAAATGGTCGTAAAAGCCAAGCCACTGAATCTTTACTCAATAGCGAACCGGGCGTGAAGACATTAACATGGTGGAAAAATATGGTTGATACCAAAACGGCAGTTAACTTCGGTCGCAAGCCCGACGATACGATAAAGGCGTTCTCTGCCGGCCAAATCGCCTTGACGATCGATACAACCGCCAGCTTGCGCAGTATTGTTAAGAGTGCAGAAAACAGCTTCAAAGTTGGAACGGGATTTCTGCCAAAGCCGTCCGATGCTAAAGAAGGCGGCATAATTGTAGGCGGCGGGAGCTTATATATCATGAACAATCGTTCTCAAGCAGAGCAACAAGCAGCATGGGAGTTCATTAAGTTCGCTGTCACACCGAAGCAACAGGCTAACTGGCATGTAAGCACGGCTTACTTTCCGATAACAAAAAAGGCATATGACGAGCAAGTACTTAAGGACAATATGGCGAAGTATCCACAGTTTCAAACAGCAGTCGACCAGCTGCACAAAACAAAAAACAACCTGTCTTCGCAGGGCGCTCTAATCGGTGTGTTCTCGGAGGCCAGATCGCTTACCGAAAATGCAATAGAGGAAGCACTGAATGGGAAGAACGCTCCTAGTGAAGCACTGAATGCTGCTGCTAAAGAGATTACGGGCAAAATCAGTGTATATAACAAAACTGTAAGCAAGTAATATACGCTTGCTTGCTCACAACACACGTGAGGGCGTAATGTTCGGTTTGTGACATGCCTTCGCGTATGGTTGGGAGTAACACGGTTCAATAAGAAAATTTTATAAGGGAAGGAGTCGATTTATAATGGCACACAAGGATAAACGGCCGTTAATCATCGGCCATCGCGGAGCCTCTGGAGAAGCGCCGGAGAATACATTGGCTTCATTCGGTCTGGCTTTGCAGCAGGGGGCGGAAGGGTTGGAGCTGGACATCCATCTGTCGGCAGATGGAGAAATTTTTGTATGTCATGATTCAACGGTCGATCGAACAACGAACGGCACGGGGGAAATTGCTAATATGTCGGTGGAGGAACTGAAAATGCTGGACGCTGGGAGTTGGTTTGATGAACGTTATGCCGGCGAGCAGCTTCCGTTACTGGAGGAAGTGTTTGCTTCTGTACCGGCTGAAATCTTGATCAACGTGGAGGTCAAATGCCCACTTACCCCACGGTTGCAGGAACGGCTGCTGCAGCTATTGAATCAGTACGATCGATTGCAGAGTGTAGTGTTTTCGTCCTTTCACCACAAAGTATTGTTAGGTCTGAAGCAAGCTGAGCCCCGATTACAAGTTGGACTATTGTATAGGGGGAATTTCATCAATCACCGTAATGTGGCGGAGTTGACAGGGATGGATATATACTCGTTGCATCCTTATTATACGCTGATTGACGCCGAGGATGTGACCGATGCAGTTTCGCACGGGCTGCGTGTATATACTTTCACAGTAAACGATCCGGTGCAAATGAAACGGGTGTATGATCTTGGTGTGTCGGGAATCGGAACTGATTTTCCGGCGCTGTTGAAAATAATGCTGGATAGCTTGGAATCGCAAGATAAAGCTGGCAGTATGATATCGTAAATCGGGAGAGTTATTGATGATCATTGGTTTTGTTAGACATGGGGAGACCGATTGGAATAAAGAAGGCAGATCCCAAGGACATCGTGATATCGAGTTAAATGAAGAGGGGCAAGCTCAGGCGCATGCAGTAGCAAAGCGCTTGAGTGCCGAACAGTGGGATATTCTGATTAGCAGCGATTTGCTGCGTGCCCAAGAAACGGCGCAGATCATCAGTCAACTGTTAAAAAAGCCTGTTCAATTGGACAAGCGTTTGCGGGAAAGAAGCTTCGGACAGCTCGAAGGAACAACGGTGCAGGAGCGCATAGACCGTTGGGGCTCGGGTTGGGAATCATTGGATCTTAATGTGGAGACATTGGAGCATATGCTTGTGCGAAGCACGGAGTTGATGCACGAGCTGGTTGTCCGGTATAGCGGTCAGAAAATACTTCTAGTTAGCCACGGAACTTTTATTGCTGTCACTTTAAAACATTTATTGGGGGGACAAGAGATTTCCACGCTTGGGAATACCTCGATTAGTGTAATTCGTAAAGAAGTCGATTGTTGGCAGGGCGAAATGATCAACTGCTTTAAACATTTGGGAGATGGGTCCGGCTTATATTGTTGACTGTTATGAAGAAGGTTTTAGTCTTAACGGTGCAGAGAATGATGAACAAGTCGATAGATGATCGGATGGTTCTCTGAATAACAAATAGGCTTGTCCTGAGTTCAAATTGAACTCTGGGAGAGCCTATTTGTTATGTTCGTGTAATTTTTCAAATAATCTTTTAGGTATGGGCTTCAAAGAGGAAAGACATGGGAATGGGCCTATACACTTTGCCTGTGAACAAGAGAATCTAGTCATTGAGATATATCCAGGGGTGGAAGCAGAGCAACCGAATTGGAAGGCAGCAGGGGCAGTAATGTTGGAATTATTAAAACTTTACAATACGCTCAACTTCAGAACTTCTTATCATAATAAAATTAATCATTGCCCTTTCACCTATTTTCATTGGAATTTGTGTATTTTTCGGAAGTCCCTATGAATAGTTCACCTGTATATCACTTAAATTTGTAAGTTAATTTCCCTTATATTTTTCATCGAAAATGCCCCCATACTCTCGAAACCTATCAATTACCACCAATATGTTAGTCTCTGTAGACTGACCCTAATATACGAATCAACGACAGACATGGACGAGAATATAAGGTCCTAGACTGTCGCTGTCTTATTGAAATGTCGTTCCTCGTTCGCTTAATTATCAAACCTGACTTTATCACCTAATTTGAATTATTTCTACTCTTCTACCATCAGGATCTTCAACCACTGATCTAATTCCACGATCACTCTCAGATGGCATTGTTATCACGGTCTCACCATTATTTATTAATGTATTTATCGCTTGCTTCATATCCTCTACATTAGAAAAATTTATTTTTAAGCTAAACATTCCTGTTGAGCCTAAGAAATTGGCTTTGTAAAAAAAGGAGCGCCTAAGGTATGATGGGTTTGTCCACTACACCATTAAGGAGGCGCTCTTACTATGAAGTTTAAACAAACCGACGGACAAAATCAACGAATTGAACAAATTACTACTTCGCATCTCGTCGTTGGGATCGACATGGCCAAAGAAACTCATGTGGCACATTCCACAAATTTCCGAGGAATCGTCATTTCAAAACGGCAGATCTCATTTTCAAATAGCATTGACGGTTTTGAAAAACTGAGCCGAATCGAAGTTCGACTTAAAACGGCTCATTGAAGAATATGAACGAGTTACCACCATGCTTGAGGAGATTGAAAAAGATATCGAAGCATTGCTTACTGAGATTCCAATGGCGCAGCAGATTCGTACCATAAAAGGTCTCGGAAAGATCTTCACAGCGGCCATACTAGCTGGCACAGGAGATCTAAGACAGTATGCACATGGACGTCAGGTATTACGAAAGGCAGGCCTAAATTTGGCCGAAAGTACGTCTGGAAAGCGAAAAGGGCGAATTATTCTTTCGAAACGAGGAGACTCGGNTCTTGTTTGGAATACCCCTGTATTCCGTCATCTTCATGAGTATAATTTGCAAGAAAAGAAGATGAAAAAGCAGCAATCCAGTTGGAATTGTTCAGCGAGGAGAAAGTTTCACGCCTGAGAAAACCGTCCTGACCTGGACAGAAGCAGCTTAAGTAAAGAAGCATCACGTATATTGACTCATTCGTAGGATTTCACAAAGCTCACCGACCCGTGTGGCCGTCCAACTGGACGTAACATCTGCTGAGGTGAAATGGATGGTTTAACCCCTCAACTGGGAAATGGGCTTACCAGCCCTTATTAATCTCGCCCTCCGAGGTGGATTTGGTGCTGTTGATCCGCCGGGGCAAGTAAGCTGCCTGTTTGTTCTTGGTATCAACGGTCTGGAGCTAGTCATGGTACTCATGGTATACTGCGATATAGGAATGAAACCAACGAATAAGGATAGTCCCATAGGGCACTGGCCCGAATTGTTAGTTGTAGGAGACAGGGGTGCATTAGCATAGATAAATTTATTCTTCCAATTGGAATTCTTATAGCAGGATTATTGCTGGGCAAGGGCGTGAGGGTGCTTTGGGAAAGAAAGCACATTTCCGATTCAGTATCTGTAGAGGTGATTCTTAAACGGATCAACCAATTGGTATTACTCGGCATTAATCCACTCATTATTTTGGGTGCTTTCTGGTTCGTTAAGCTGGACAGCATGAAATTGGCGTTACTGCCTATGTTGGGTGTTCTTACATTGGTATTGGGCGGGATCCTGGCGATCAGTATTTCGAAATTTCAGAAGCTGGACCGTGCGAAAACAGGAGCGATGTTTGTATCCGGGTCTTTTACGAATATGGGCAACTTTGGAGGGTTGTTTTGCTTTGTATTTATTGGTCCGGAAACGGTTCCCTATATAGCCATGTTTCGATTATTGGAGCAGTTTGTTTATTATGCGATCGGCTTTCCAATTGCCAAATCATTTGGGTCAACGGATCAACCTGAGGGACAAAGAACAAGAGGGCTACTTAACCTATTGGTCGATCCGTATGTCCTGTTCTCTCTATTATCGATAGTAGTCGGCTGTTTATTGAGTATCTCTTCGTGGGAAAGACCGGCAGTGTACGGAGATTTTATTGCGTATGCGGTTCCTTTGTCGAGCTTGCTATTGGTGATCCCGATTGGTTTCAACATGAAGGTGAAAGCGATCCGCGGGTATTTGAAGGAATGCTGCTCCATTTCTGTGGTGAAATTTCTAATGGTGCCATTGGCGGTTACTTCGTTAGCGTATTTTCTCGGCATAGGCCAGTTGGAAGATTATATGGTGCTTAAAGTGATATTGATTCTAACCGCGATGCCGCCTGCGTTTACTTCCTTAATTCCACCTCAGCTATATAAATTGGACGGCGATTTGGCCAATTCCAGTTGGCTTTTTAACACTGCGCTTTTGTTGCTAGTAGCTCCTATATTGTATTACATAGTAAGCACCATGTAATCCAGGCTGATTCTAAGCCTTACTGAAAAACATGACCAACCCATGGTTATTGGGCTATGAGGAGGTAATGGGATAATGTTCTTGTCTCCCGACAGCTTGTAAGTCGTCAGGGGATGGGATTAATTGTCCGGCGACACAAACATGAGTGCTTTTAGATCCCCGTCAATCGGGGATTTTTTATTTCAAAGCACCTATGTTTGTGACGCGAGGTCACGACACAAACATAGGTGCATAATCGTTTTGCGACACAAACATATGCGCATAATCGTGGTGATATTAAAGCTTGGATTTTTAATGAATTATTCACATGGCCATTAAACCTTCCTGTAGGACCTAAAAAATGGTCTTTGTCAAAAAAGGAGCACCTCGGTATGATGGGTTTGTCCACGGGTTTGAAACCCAACACCATCAAGGAGGAGCTCTTATTATGAAGTTTAAGCAATCAGACGAACAAAATCAACGGATAGAACGAATTACTCCATCTCACTTAGTAATTGGCATTGACATGGCGAAGGATGCACATGTCGCACAGGCAACAAACTTTCGCGGAATTGTTCTTTCTAAACGACATCTTACGTTTACAAACAACAAAGAAGGGTTTGAAAGGTTTGGAAGTTGGATTCATGAGTTGCAACAGAAACACCGTTTGAACAACATAATAATTGGAATGGAACCGACGGGACACTATTGGTTTAATCTAGCGAATTGGCTGGTTGAAGAGAGGTTAAGCGTTGTTCTGGTGAACCCTGTTACGACGAAGAGAAACAAGGAGAATAGAGATAATTCTCCTTCCAAAAATGATCCGAAGGACGCTCTTGTCATCGCGGATGTTGTTAGTCGGGGGTATTACTCTGAATACACGAAGCAATCGCATTCTTTTCAAAGGTTACGCGTTATCATGAGCGATCGAGAGTTTTGGGTTGCGAATTGCATACGGCTTCAGAACCGAATTATTCGCTGGCTGGATATCCGTTTCCCTGAATATACTTCAGTTTTTTCGGATTGGACATGCAAGCGATCCATGGCGACGCTTTATGAATTCCCTGTTCCAGCAGACTTACATGGGGTGACTGCAGCAGAAATCATAGTAAGCTGGAGAAAGCACATGAAACGAGCCGGCGGAACTACAGGACTACAGAAGGCTGCACAGCTCCTCACTTCTGCAGCTAGAAGCATAGGAGAAACGATAGCTACCCACGAAGCCAAACAGGATTTGCGCCGACTACTTGAGGAGTATTGTCGCATTGTCGAGATTCTAGAGATGATTGAACAAGAAATCCTGGTGCTCCTGGATAAGATACCTTTGGCTCATCAACTTCGCTCCATTCAAGGTCTAGGACCCATCTTCATTGCGGCTATCCTTTCAGGTGCAGGTGATCTAAATCTGTATTCACACGGGCGACAACTGCTGAGAAGAGCAGGTATGAACCTGGCTGAGAGTATGTCAGGGAAACGGAAAGGACAGATCATCCTCTCGAAACGGGGAGATGCAACCCTACGAAAGTATTTGTATTTAGCGACCTTACGTCTTATTGGTAACAACCCGTTGTTTCGGAAGTGGCATGAACATAATGTACATGTAAGGCACATGAAAAAGTACCGTTCCTTGTTTAAATTAATTGGTAAACTAGCACGTATTCTGGTTGGTTTAGCTCAACGAGGAGAGTCTTTTAATCCTGACAAGGCCGTTATTCATGACAGAGTAGCTTAAAGTATATCTAAATTACGTAGGTTGGTTCATTCGCAGGATTACAAAGAAAGCACGGAGTACCGATTACCCGTTACTTAAGGGCACTGACCCGCACATTGAACATGATCGGCCTCCACCCCTTGGACAGGTATAACGAAGGAAGGTAAGGGCATAGACCCGTTGAGATATGGGAGGGTGAACCTCCGAGGGCATTGTGGAGAATGCGTGCAGTAAATGGAATTATGAGGGAATTAAGTCTTATCCTTTATTTCCGTATGCCTTCATGGCTGTTCGGTGGTGCCACGACCACAACTTTACCGTTATATCCTTTTTTCCAAGAGGGTGTAATCCTGCGAATGAGCGAGTAAACGTGAGAAAATCCCTTAATACCGAGGGAAGTAACGGGCAGGATAATTAACATGTGTATGGAAACATATACACCAATACACCAATCGGAAACCAGCACCTAAACTGTAATTGAGGTGATATAGATAATGATTGTAACCAGTTACAGCTACCCCGAAAATTACTCTTAGCACAAACCCAAAAATGGCTAGACAACAAACAACGAAGACGAAGAATTGTAAGAGGACAAAAACATATTTGCATTATCAGCCGCATATCGGGTTGCCGTTATTCCAAGGTCTCAAGGAGAAGATCAATCTTAAACTTATCGAAAACAAGACATTTGATTCTGGAGCCATAGGCCTCGTTTACCAGACGGTTAGATGACCTTGCCTCGATAAGTAGTTTGCATTACCCAATCAGTCAACGGGGCTGAACTAACGGGACACGTTAGTTGCACTGCGGTCAATTGTCGGGTGACAAGAACATTATCACAAACCGAAGAAGAAGAAGAGAAGACATGACACAAATGTACCAAAAATGTAATGCCAGAAATCATGTTTAATTTAGAATTATGTCGGTGGCGGGCTTAATTTATATCGTGCGCTTCAACAATATGAATCTGCACGCGAGTTTATATATCCGTTGACGAATTTCAAGATATGAATCCGCTACAAATGGATATTTTAAAGATAATTGCTCCTCATGATGGAAGTGGTGCAAAACTTATAATAGTCGGTGATGATGACCAGAGTATTTACGCTTTTCGAGGGTCAGACCCAAGATTTATTAAACACTTCCATGAAGCTTATGATACATATACATTAGAACTAATGACAAATTATCGCTCAAAGCAGAACATTGTCCATGCTGGTAATAGGGTGATTCAAGCAAATGCTCATGACAGAATAGAAAAGGCAATGGAGCCATTTCATAAGGTTACTGGTGATGCTTATGTTTGGGCAGCACCTGACCAGGGAGAAGAAGCTAATTGGATTATTACCAAATCTCAAGAGGTTGGAAAAATCAAGCCCTTCGTCTTCAATGATAGAATTGAGCCAGTCAATTATACCCTGTCAACCATTTTGTATTGTTCGGTTGGTCAACTGCAAAGTGTTTATCAAGCGCTAGACAATCGTGGAATTCCTTTCGTGATTGAAAGCAATGAGGATATTTAGGGCATTTTTAATATTTATGAGTTTAAAAACAAGTACATGGACACCACTTTTACTTAATGTTGCTAGTGCACATTTTATTAAGAAACAAGATTTTAATAAGTTCATAGAACAGAGCCAATATTCATCAGTCTAAGCATTATTACAGGAGTTTGTAGTATTTATTAAGTGTGAAAAGAAGAAAAGTGATACTGCAATAATAGAAAGCTATTTAAACGGTATATTTAAGCTTGTAAAAAATAGTTCAGTTGAAGTCTTAGAATTTATAGAACCTCTCTTGCAGTTCCCTAAGAATAAAAATGACAAAAATATATCGAAAGAGGAAGTTGACTGGATAACGAAGGAATGCCAACACTATAAATCTTGGTCTGATTTCATAACTTATCATAACCGTTTAAAAGAGAGACGTAGTAATATGAAGAAGCGCTTGGAGCTTTACCATAAAGGAGAATTTAATGCTCTTTATTTCTTGACTATTCATAAGAGTAAGGGATTAGCTTTTGATAATGTATTTGTTATTGGTGTAAATGATGGAGGCTTACCTTCAAATCGAGCTGTACCACCGAGTGATGTTAATGTAGTTGAGTGTAGAGAGAAAGCAGAGCCTTCAACTACAACCGAAGAAGAGCGAAGGTTAATGTGTGTAGCTGCTACCAGGGCAAAGCATAATTTGTATGTAACATTCCCTAAGACAGTCCAAGGTAAGCCTAGCAAGCGGTCGATATTCTTGAAAGAATTGAATTTACCAATGAAGAATGGATGATACAATTGGAAAGATTATGTTTTTAATCTCGAAAATATAGTTTTTCGGTTGCAATATTGTGAAAAATTATTTGCCGGATAAGATAAGTTAATCATCCGATGGGGGTCCTAGGTACGCAAAAGTACACACGTCGCAATTTACAACTAGCCGAATCATAAGTCCCAGACCTGAAGGAAGGTCCGGCGTTGAAATTTTGGCGCTAGATCATGGTACGGTAAACCTCATCTCTGTTGGCGGAAACAAATTAACGAGAGATGCAGTTCTAAAAATTGTGAGTCGTGTGACTGGATAACGTGATTGTCGTGGAAAGGGAATGGATAGGGATAGCTTATGTTACAATAAGATGAAAAAGGGGGAGTCACTGCTGGAAAAACAAAAAGTAGTAATTATAGGAGCAGGAATTGTCGGAGCCTGTATGGCCTATCAACTAGCAAAACGAAATCAGGATGTAACAGTTATTGAACGACACCCTACCGCAGCGCGTGAAGTTACAGAAAAATCATTTGCCTGGATTCATACAACACATAAGGTGGCTCCCCAGTACAGACATTTATATGACAACGCTTCAGAAGAATACCTTGCACTGCAGCAAGAGCTATCCGAATTACAAATTCAATGGCACGGAGCATTAACGTGGGGCGATTCGAACCTAAATGAGCAAATCCACCTTCAAAAATTAAACCGGGAGCAGATTGAGGCATTGGAACCGAATCTGAAGGAGTATCCGAATGATGCGATGTTTACCAATGAAGAAGGAGCAGTAGATCCGATAGGATTAACGGAACTATTGTTAAGAAAAGCACAGGAATACGGAGCAAAGGTACAGTTTGATACCAACGTTACACAACTGCAGCAAGAAAATTCCCGCTTAATAGGCGTACATACATCCAAGAGGTTTATAGAGTCGGATGTTGTGGTATTGGCCGCGGGTACAGGCGTATCCGAACTTTGCAATTCGTTCGGTTGCTCCGTACCAGTAACGCCGTCACCTTCCATTCTGATTCGGATGAAGACCTCGAGTAGACTAATACACACATTAATCTCGAATGCGCAGTTTGAAGCACGTCAGCTAACTGATCATTCATTGCTAGCTGCGGAAGATTATATGGATGATTCGGAGGAAAATGGACCAGAGGCAGTGGGCACACGTGCCTTCGAGACGCTGCGTCGCAGCCTGAAGGATGGAGATCAATTGGAGCTGGAAAGCATCGAAGTTGGGTTGAGACCAATGCCAGAGGACGGCTATCCGATTGTAGGCTTTCATAATCAGATGAAGGGACTTTATGTGACGGTGATGCATTCTGCCATTACTCTGGCTCCGCTAATTGCGCGTCTAGCTGCAACTGAAATAATCAATCGAGAATCAAGATTCGAACTAGAGTCTTGTCGTCTCTCCCGATTTAAGCAGTAGGGTTGTAAAAATGCCAACTTAGTAGTCATCAGATTGCATTTATAGTTCATGTAACTGTAAACACAAATTTTGAGGTCATCCTCATTGGATGGCCCTTAACTCACTACTACTTCTTACATAAGCTTAATGTTTATACAAGACGCAGCAGGGTTAACTGGAGTAGACAGATTAGAAAATGTCGGGTGACAAGAACATTATCTCATTAATAGCCGCGTAAATCGCGGCATTTGTGTTTTATGGGATCAAGTTCATGTCAAAATCTAATGACAAGAACTTGATCCCATTCCCGAAATTGACAAGAACCTGACTCATTCCCGACGTAAGAGGTAATACGAAACCGTAGAATAACTTAAACGTTATTGCAGTGGGGAAGGCGATGCGTGCTCATATCAGGCGCAGTCTGGATGTCGCCAGGGAAACTTTACAGTTGTATTTGCAGAACGATTCTGAGGATAAGTGAGATAACTTTCGATAAAGACTTCTTAAGCAAAGGGCGGTTTTAAGCTACTCCAGCCGTAAGGCATGAGCAGCTTAATGTGGAGAAATAGAGGAAATACGCACTTTTTGTCGAATATCTACACTATGATGACGAAACGTAAAATTATTATCATTATCGCAACGTTGATCCTGTTGCTTACCGCTATCCGGCTCGTATGGATTACCCTCCAAGCGACTCCGGCCAACCAACCGAAAGCCATTAATGGTGTGCTGGATTTGCGGGGATGGAATTTCAAGCAGACGGGTCCTTTAAAGCTGGATGGGCAGTGGGCATTTTACCCGGAACAGCTAATCATGGTTAATTCGCAAGACACCAGCCCGCAAGAAGCGGGAAGTCAATATATTCAGGTACCTCAGAACTGGATATCTTCCCAATCGTCAGGCTCAACATTCGGCTACGGGTCTTATAGATTGCGCATTTTGGTAGACCCTGAGCAGGATCAATCGTTCGGTATCCGGGCCCAGGATATCGCTAGTTCATCCGAAATATTTATTGACGGACGTTCCAAGGGACATGCAGGGCAACCGGGAGCGGATTCGAGGGAATATAGGCCGGATGCGGTATTGTATACGGCCTTTTTCAATACGGACAAAAGTGAAATCGATGTTGTCATCCATGTGGCGAATTTTCATAATAAAGGTATGGGCGGGATAGTGCAGTCGCTATTATTTGGCAGGTTGGATGCGGTGACTGGGCATGCTTTTTTTTCGGTCGGTATGCAACTGCTGCTTTGTACCTTTCTAGCCATTCATATGATTTACACCTTTATCATTTTCGTTATTGGAACCCGCGAGCCCGCGCTGCTTCATTTTTTCATGATGAACTTTTGTACGATGATGCTGGCGCTCCTGTCCGACGACAAAATGCTGCTGACGTGGGTGACGATCACGTACGAGTGGCATGTGAAGCTGATTCTTATATCGCTGCTTGCCCTTAATGCGTTTATGGTCCAGCTTGCCACGGGTCTAGTACCTCATCCGCGTTCGCGGAGGGTTATTCACTTGTATACAGCACTTTGTATTGTATTAATACTGTTGATTGTCGCTGTTTCGTATGAATACACGCAACTATATTGGTATCTATATATTCCTGTCGGGGTATTCGCCCCGTTTGTGCTCGCGTGGCATTTTTTTCGCGCTGTAGCCCGTGGAGAACACGACTCGATTTATTTTTTGATAGGGTCAACGGCGATTGTAATTAATGTCATATGGAGCTTTGTGAAGACCGCTAATCTGATGGAGCTGTATTTTTACCCGATTGATTACATCATAACCTTCCTCGCTTTCGTAGCATACTGGTTCAAACGTTATTTCCGGACGGCGGAACAAACGAAGAAGCTGGCTCTTAAGCTGCAGCTCGCTGACAAGCAGAAGGATGATTTTCTTGCCAATACGTCGCATGAATTGCGCAATCCGCTGCACAGCATGCTCAACATCGCTCAATCGGTTTTAGATAGCGGGGAGAAAGCGATGGATGGCAAAAACCGGCGTGATCTGGAATTACTCGTTACGGTGGGCCGAAGAATGTCTTTCATGCTCGGAGACCTGCTCGATTTAACACGGCTGCACGAGCGGGGAATCGTTCTGCATAAGACGAATGTAACTATTCAATCTCTCGTTGCGGGAGTCATCGATATGCTTCGGTTTATGACAGACGGCAAACGGGTGGGGTTTGTCAATCGTATTTCGAGCACGTTTCCTCAAGTGACTGCCGATGAGAACCGATTGATCCAGATTTTGTTTAATCTGCTTCATAACGCGGTGAAATTCACGAATGAAGGAACCGTAAAGGTCGGGGCTGTCATCCGGGAAGGAAAGGCGCATATTTCCATCGAGGATACGGGCATCGGAATGAATGACGAGACGATCCAGCGTATATTTCAGCCGTACGAGCAAGGTAATTTCGGTGCTGGTGCAGTAGGAGGGCTCGGGCTCGGGCTGAGCATCGTGCGGCAATTGGTAGAGCTTCATGGAGGAACGATCGAGGCTCATGCCGCTCCGGGCCAAGGATCGGTATTTACGTTCACGCTGCCGCTTGTTGAAGAAGCTCCCGAAACGAGGGAGCGGAAGCAGGACCATGAGGCGGGAGGGATGTTCGTATTGCCGCTGCTCACGGCGACGACGGAATATACCGCGGAAGCGGATTCGATTGCGGCAAATGCGCCGGTGGACAGAGCAGCGGATCGTCCAAACCTATTAGCGGTAGATGACGATCCTCTGAATCTGAGCATTCTTGTCAATATGCTCTCCGCGGACGGTTATGAGGTAGTTACGGCATCCAGCGGCCAGGAGGCGCTGACACTGCTTGAGTTGAAGCAGTGGGACCTCGTTATTTCCGATGTCATGATGCCACAGATGTCCGGGTATGAGCTCGCCCGAACGATCCGGGACCGATTCACCATTTCGGAGCTTCCAATATTGCTTCTAACCGCGCGCAGCCGAACGGAAGACATAAAAGCCGGGTTTCAATCCGGTGCGAACGACTATGTGATGAAGCCGGTCGAAGCGACCGAGTTAAAATCTCGCGTGAGGGCGTTGACCGATTTGAAAGCGTCGGTGAGGGAGAGGCTGAGATTGGAAGCCGCTTGGCTGCAAGCGCAAATTCAGCCGCATTTTTTGTTCAATACGTTAAATTCGATCGCTGCGCTAAGTGAAATTGATACATTGAGAATGCGAAGCTTGCTGGATGCGTTCGGAAACTATTTGAAAACAAGCTTTCACTTCGCAAACACGGAGAAGCTGGTGCCGATTCAGCATGAATTGGATCTCGTTCGTTCCTATTTGTTTATCGAAAAGGAACGATTCGAAGACCGGCTGAACATCGTGTGGGAAATCGACTCGAACCTGCAATGTCAAGTTCCACCGCTGTCGATCCAGCCCTTAGTCGAAAATGCCGTCCGCCACGGCGTATGCCGTCGTATTCGCGGCGGAACCGTGAGGATCTCGATTGCCGAGGAGGCAGGCAGCGTTCGCATTGCTGTTGCCGATGACGGACCAGGCATCGATGAGGACAAGCTGCACAGCTTGCTGGATAACAGTCGTTCCGATTGGAAACGCGGTATCGGGCTGCTCAATACCGACCGAAGGCTGAAACAATTGTTCGGCCAAGGGTTGCAAATTGCAAGCTCGTCGAATGAAGGAACCCGCGTTGCGTTTACAGTGATAAAATAAAGCACCGCCCCAGTTTCTGAATGTTAGAAAATGGGGCGGTGCTTTTCACAATAATTGTCGCCGGGGCTTGAATCGTCGTTGTCACTCTATTGCTTGAACTTGACGTGAGCTGCTTCTGTCCCTCTTATCGCTCAAATTCGAGCCCAGTTACGCTTCAATCGATGCGCAGGTTCTTGTCAACCGACAATAATTGTCGGGTGACAAGAACATTATCTCATTAAAAAGCGCTTAAATCGCGGCTTATTTGTGTTATGGGATAAAGTTCTTGTCAAATTTCAATGACAAGAACTTTATCCCATTCCCGAAATTGACAAGAACATTATCTCATTCCCGACAAAGGTAACATAACGTGGGTATATATTAGCCAAATCACTGCAATCAATCAATTCGACAGAATATTAAGGGACGGGATAGTTTAATTAAAACTCTCTCTACCGAAAAAGAAGCATCTAGACCGGCCGTCTGCGATGCTTCTTTGGCTTTCCGTTTCATATGAAAACGGTCTTTCTCCTTACGAAACGTCTGTCTGCTAAATAAAGGACGAACAGAGATAACAAGCCAGCACCAATCGGTATGCCGAACGCTTGGTATGAAAATGGTGCTCCTTCAAGCTTAAGCTGACTTGTGGCGCGGTACTCGAGCCGCTTCGCAGCGAATTTCGCCGTCCGGATATCTTCCTGCTTCGCCAAATCTTCCAACGCAGGCTCCATCGCGAACCGCTCGGGCGAATCGCTGTGCAGGTAAAGCTGCTCAGCCTTTCCACCGTTCACGTTCCAGTTTCGGATTTCGCCCGTAGCGAGTGTCTTAACGTCTGGGCCCACGAAAATCATTTTATCGAGTTTCGGAGCATCCGCTATTTGATATCGGGCGACTAGATTCAAACCGTTCCGAGTAACGACCGGCTCGCGTTTGCTTGATACCGTTATTGTCGTCGTTGTGCCGGAAGCCCCATACGTGTCAAAAGCAGAGGATAACATCAGTTCGTCGGCACCGTCATACAGCAGAACCCCGTCCTTTTTCTTGCTCCATTGAAACGCATTGTTCAAAATATAGTCGATATCGCTCATTCCGGCCGTGAAAGGCTTCATCTGTGGATGCTGAACAAAATTATAGGAAGGGTAATTCATTTCCTTCGCAACTTTTGCAGCTATCGGCTCTCCCATTTGCCGGGATATGACGTACAGCGTGGCATCGATCCCCGAAGTCAGGCCGGCCGAGGAGACCAAGTTGCCATCGGCCACATAACGTTGATCCCTTATCCAAGAAACTTCGGTATATTTCTTTTCCAATCTGCCGATATCTCCCCAATGCGTTGCCGCAGATTTCTCTTTCAGGAGGCCGGTATCGGCCAAATTCTCCGCTCCATTGCAGATGGACAACAAGGTCGTTTCCTTGCCTGAGTGCTTCCTAATCCAATTGCGGACAGGTTTATATTTCGCCTCATCCAAAATCGGCATGAAAGGGATCACGATGATATCCGGACCTTTGCCCGTCAATTTGTCTAACTCGTCAAAAGTGTAATGCGGTGCGACATCAAGACCGCCCGTCAACGATTTGATATTTTTGTCGGGTGCAGCTGCATACACATTGTACGAGCCTGTCATGGAGAACATTTCGTAAGGTACGAGAAAATCGAACACCTCAGTCACTTCATTCGCCAAAATAACGGCTACTGTCGGTTTTTTTGAATCATAGGCAGGAGCTTGGATGCTTTGTAAAGAAGCAGGAACCGGCTTATCATAAACCGACATAGCCTCCTGCATCGTGCGCATGAACCCGATCGCTCCGGTTCCTCCTACAACCAGAACAAAAACACACGTGTACACGATGAAACGCCATACCTTTTTCAATTATCCTCTCTCCTTTTATTATTATAGTTAATTATTATAATTAACTTACTTAATTTAATAATAACAAGAGAAGGCAAGTGGAAAAACCACCAAAAGACTGTGTTTTTTCCCCGGCTAAGGTCTAGCTAAGGAATTTTTCCCGAACATCAGTATATTGCTACTTTATAATCATAACTGACCGGCCCTTATCTGAATATGACCCGAAGGGGCTATTCGCACAACGCCAGCGAAGCATGATGTTACAGGAAAATAAAGTGTTAAACCGAAAAATAAAGTTGTAGGCTAAGTAGTAGTGTTAAACTAAAACCAGCTATTTTGTGCTGCATGGATGACGAATGGACAGTTATGCAGAATACGTTAGGGGTATAATGAATTTAGTCGAGTTTAGCTTTTAAGAAAGGAAGTCCAGAATGGATAACAAAACCGAGAAAGAAAAAATGTTAGCAGGAGTGTGTTGATCCGAAAAGCTGCTTGAGGATTTCTGTTCGCTTTGCATACTCGGTCTCAAAGGTTTGATTGAATAATCTAGTCATTCTCCTTGCATATTCACGGTTTTTGTTTAACTGTGGGTCGGAAGCAAGATATAACAGTATAACAATCGGTGATAATGTAGTTATAGCGTCAGGAGCAGTAGTGACAAAAGACGTTCCCAATAATGTTGTCGTAGGAGGGAACCCTGCAAAAGTTATTAAGAACATTGATATTTAAATTGCTACTTACTATCGTACCTACATAACATATCGAAGAAAAGCTTGAGGAATCAGGCTTTTTATTTTTTATGTAGGAGGATTTGTGTCATTTGAAAATGCACAAATCTCCCTACATTGTCGACTAGTGACACAAATCAGCCTACATTGTAGAAGGCATTAAGCTGACGGGCAGTTTTGCGCAACATTGTTGTCTTCAAAAAAATTCAGATTTCCACTTGACCCTTACGTAAGGTAATGATTTATTGTGAACGTAAGAGCAGGACGAAACACGGGCCTAATGCCAAAAAATCGAACAACTAAACTCGAAATCGGAGGAGAAGCAAACATGAGAAAACTCGTATTGTTTATGCATGTGTCACTGGACGGGTATGCGTCGGATTCAAACGGAGTACTAGATTGGATTCCGTACAACGAGGAATTAGAGAAATACGCCGAGGAGGTCGTAGCCGAAGTCGGAGCTCCAGTTTATGGACGCACGACGTATCGGATGATGGAGAGCTACTGGCCCACGGTGCTGGACAATCCGAATGCGTCGAGGCACGATATGGAGCATGCCAAATGGCTGCAGGATGTTAAGAAGATCGTCATTTCCAGGACCATGGAGAAGGCGGAATGGAACAATACTATTCTGATCAAGGACAATATCGCAGAGGAAATCAAGATACTCAAGGAGCAGACTGGCAAAAATCTCGTCATCTTCGGAAGCCCGGGAGCAGCGAAGACGCTGCTTGAGCTCGGCCTGATCGACGAATTCCTGCTTACAATTTGTCCGGTCGTCCTGGGCGCCGGAAAATCGGTATTCAACGGCGGCGAGAAAATCAGGCTCAAGCTGCTGTCTAGCAGAACGCTCAAGTCGGGCATTATCGGGGCCCGCTATGAGTTGGAGAAATAGCCGTACAATGTGTTCCGCTAACTGGACACGATAGTGGAGGAGCTTGCCGTGCGGCAGCTCTTCTTTTGTTTATGGAAGTGATACTAATTGTATAATTACAATGGTTTCTTAGTTTTGTTAAGTGAACTGAGGAAATTAATCGACACCCCGTATACTGATGTCACTTGGTCGCGTTTTTAAACTGTTGAGGAAGTTTTAATTACTTTGGACAGACTTCAACAGCAACTTAAACTCGGAGATGATAAAGCAATATCTGAACTACTAGTCTTATTTGGTCCAATTGGGGCGTTTCTAGAAATATCAATTAATAGTGGTAGGGGAGAAGAGTTCCTTAAGTTAGCTACTCAGTTCTACGGTATCGTTGATGCCAAATGACTAAGCTAAACAGAGAACATTTGTTGAAAACCTTCGCTCCGCGAAACATTCCTGTTAAGGCTAAGAAATCGTCTTTGTCAAAAAAGGAGCGCCTCGGTATGATGGGTTTGTCCAAGGGTTCGAAACCCAACACCATCAAGGAGGCGCT
>NZ_JBHTGY010000017.1:0-68943 GCF_042676305.1 Paenibacillus sp. GCM10027630
GAAGCTGACTCCGAATACTTTGCGGGGGGCCCCGTGAAAAATATATAGCGTTGCTCGACGCTGCTTGTTTCGGATCTAGTTTTCAGGGTGCAAGCCGCCTTGAATAGATGTTAACGATGCTTCTTGGCAGAAGTATTCAACAAGTTAGTTTTGCGCAAGCAAAACATCGTTTGGTGATGATGGCGGAGGGGAACCACGCGTTCCCATCTCGAACACGACCGTTAAGCCCTCCAGCGCCAATGGTACTTAGACCGCAGGGTCTTGGGAGAGTAGGACGTTGCCAAGCAAANCGCAGGGTCTTGGGAGAGTAGGACGTTGCCAAGCAAAACAACAACAGAAAAAACCTTTTTGGACTTAACTTAGTTCGAAAAGGTTTTTTTGTTATTTTTCCAAGGGTTTGCCTGACGACAGGTGTTGGGAAGAGGCTAGCCTCAAGAAGGTGGATTTTTACTGAAGCAAGGGGATAGTGTCTATAAGAATAAAATTACAAAGGTTTGCCTAGTAAATGACTCACCGTTAAGGAGAATATTCCAGGCAGATTTCGGAAAAAGGCGGCTTCCTTTGGGGGAAGCCAGACCTGATGAAACTGCATAACTATAATAGAAAGCAAGAAAGAGTTATAGGTTGTTTAGAAATAGGGCTGTTGTTTAAACCATTCACTATTGTGTGTAACAAGAGGTGTCCTGCTCATTAATTTTTAGAAGGCCATTCTCAATATGGCGCCGAAATCGGAAAAAAATAATAAATCGCGGCAGTAAAATCCAAAAATGAACAAATATTATATGTATAATAAGGTCAAGTGATACCCAGGGGTAGAAGCTGGCGCTAATCACAACAGGGATCCACAGCAACTGAAGATGAAGCCTCATTAAACGGTGCAGGGCTATGAAATTAGTTGGAACAAATCCGATCCAAGGTAATCGAAGCTGGTGCATCCAGTGTGCAAGCTTGCGTTTCTCTTTTAGTTTATAGTACAGGTATATCAAAAGAGTATGTAGAAATGGAATGATAATAAGCCCAATGGGCAGAAAAAACGGCTGCAGATGGATTAAATCCCAGATATAGAGTGCGGCAATTAGGCTCCAGTAAATACCGAAATAAACCTTATTGGAGTGAATCCTTTGTAAAAGACGGTAATGATAAACTGTTGATTCCTTGGATAGCTGTTGTTCCCTCACAATAACCTCACTCGTCCATTTTCATAGATTTCTTTAATTATTTATTATATCGGCAGGAAAAGGGCCAAAAATAAGCTTTTGGAACTATGTACGAGCTATTTTCATAAAAATATAGCAGTAAGGTTTACTTTAAGAGAATGAGGACATACTGATAGAAAAGAAGAATAGAGGTGAGTTGTGTGGGAGACCCAATGCTTGAGACTATGACCCATAACTGCATCATCTGCGGGCAAACAAAGGAATACGGCATTATAATTATATCAGAATTTATTTGCGAGGACTGCGAACACGAGATGGTCCAAACCGATGTTATGGATGCCAAGTATTCTTTTTTTATCCACCAAATGAAGCAAATTTTATATAAAAAAGACGCTTAGTTCGTCTATGAAAAAAGAACTGCTCTCATCTCGGCGGCTGCCCGTTGGTTGAGAGCTTTTTGTTTGTTACAATAGGCTTATACATTTTATTGGTTTGATAGGGAGAATAACTGACATGAATAAACATAAGGCTCCGCTATTTGAGCGGTTAATCGAACACGCCGGGGGAGAGCACGCCAGCTTCCATGTCCCTGGTCATAAATCAGGACAAGGCTTGGAGGCATCCGCCCGGCCTTATTATGAAGCCATGCTGCGGCTGGACGTGACGGAAATAGCCGGTTTGGATGATCTTCATCATCCGGAAGAGGCGATATTGGAGGCACAACAATTAGCAGCAGACTGCTTTGGGGCTGAGGAAACCTTCTTCCTTGTGAACGGAAGCACCGTAGGTAATCTGGCGATGATTCTTAGCGTCTGTCGACGGGGTGAGCTTCTACTTGTTCAGAGGGATGTGCATAAATCAGTGATTCATGGACTTATGCTGGCAGGAGCGAGAGCGGTATTTCTAAACCCCGAGGTAGATCCGCAAACAGGTATGACACTTGGTCTGCCGGCCGAAGCAGTAGAACTGGCACTGGATAAGTATCCTGAAGCCAAGGGGCTTCTTATAACACGCCCCAGCTATTATGGAAGGGCTATGCCGCTTGAACCCATTGTGCAGCTCCTTCATGATAGGGAGAAGCCGCTATTAGTGGATGAGGCGCATGGAGCGCATTTCGGATTTCACCCAGCGCTGCCTAAATCGGCGTTATCCTGTGGGGCGGATGTAGTAGTACAATCAACTCATAAGCTGCTAACTTCCATGACTATGGGAGCCATGCTGCATGTACAGGGTAATCTTATTGAGCGGAAGGAAATCAAGCTGTATTTGACGATGCTTCAAAGCTCGAGTCCGTCTTATCCTTTAATGGCAAGCTTGGATATTAGCCGAAAGCAGATGCATACCAATGGTGAAGAGCTACTGGGACAAGGCATAGCTGTCGTGGAGCAATTCAAAGAAAGAATGAAGGAGCTGAGCAGGTTCGAACTGCTGGAGACTAAACCGGCGGATTTCGGCAGTATCCGTCAAGACCCGTTTAAAGTGATACTGAAGGATCGCGAGGGCTTAATGAGCGGGTTTGAACTGAAGGATGCACTTGAGGCGCGGGGTTGTTTCGTGGAGCTAGCCGACCCGCAGGCCGTGCTTCTTGTCTTCAGCTTAGCTTCCACACAAAACGATGCGGGCAGGCTAGCTGAGGCATTGGAGAATATAGGGAACGTAGCAATTGATGATAGGGCACATCGCACTGAGATCAATGTGGAGCAAGGGCAATCAACTTATACGTATTCCATTGTACCGGGGTTATCTGAGCCTGTTTCGTTCGATGAGCATGTGTACAGGCAAAAAGGGACAGCTCAGCTTCCACTTGAAGAAGCAATAGGGCAGATGTCGGCCGAGATGATTGTGCCTTATCCTCCGGGAATACCCATTCTATGTCCAGGTGAGCGTATTACAGAGGAAGTGGTTAAATATTTAACCCAATTGGTCAGAATGGGAGCCCGAATCCATGGGATGATTTCCGGGGAGGTACCCATGCTGCCTGTATTAATAGCAGGTAGAGAATAATTACATGCAAGCGAAGCAAGAGACGTCTACAAGGTATACTGGCCGATATGATCGGCCAGTATACCTTGTAGACGTCTCTATGCTTATAACTGGCTTTTAATTGCCGCATGCGGCTCTCATGATCGTACGGAACCTCTAGTATCACCACCCGGCTCCGATAAACAACCTTCGCTAACTCTCTCCTTCAATCAGGTTCCGGTCGTTCTGAATGACTTGGAGAACCTTCTTGATATCTTGTTCTCTTGTTTTATGGCAGATTAACATCCCCTCGTCAGTAGATACGATAATGAGATCTTGAACGCCAATCACCACAATTTTCTGGTTTTCCGTATATAAGATGCTGTTTTCAGTCCAATAAGCATGGATATCACCCTGCAGCATATTGCTTTTATCATCTACCAAACGAATGCGTTCAAGTGAAGTCCAATTCCCAACATCATCCCAGATAAATTGAACGGGTCTCATAAGGATATTCTCTGCTTTTTCTATTATGGCATAATCAACGGAAATTCTAGGCAAAGAAGGATAAATGATTTTAATGGCATCCTCTTGGCCTTTTGTTCTTACTAAGGGCTCCCATAACTCAGGTTGATGTTTCTTCATATAGTACTCAATGGTTGAAGGCTTCCATACAAATATGCCGCTATTCCAAAACACGTTGGGACGTTGTATCAAAGATCTGGCTTCAATTTCGTTAGGTTTTTCAATAAATCTCTTTACTTTTAACAAGCTTTCCGTCTCTTCTTCCATCGTTTCAATATAACCATAACCGGTTTCCGGTCGTGACGGCACGATACCTATGGTAGCGACGGCTCTACCCATGTAGGCCGCTTTCTCTGCCTCAAGTAAAGCCTGCCACAGCGCTTGGGCGTCGGATATATACTGGTCTGAAGGAGTAAACACCAGGATTTCGTCATCTTTGCGCCATAAAAAATGAAGTGCAGTCAACGCAGTGCACGGTCCCGTATCCCGCTGCTCCGGTTCGATAATGAGCCTGTCGCCACTCAAATGGGGGAGTTGCTCTAAAACCTTATCTTCATATAGCTTGGCAGTCACTACGTAAATGGAATCGACTGGAAGCCATTCAGCAAAACGGTTATATGTCACCTGAAGCATTGTCTCGTCCGAGGTGAGCCTTAAAAACTGCTTAGGCGTGGCTTCTGTACTTCGGGGCCAAAAACGTGTTCCTTTTCCACCCGCCATTATGATGACTTTCAATTCGGTCCCTCCTGTCCCTGATCTCTATTGAATAAGCAGACCATCCTATACGATATGCAAGTCATCTTTCGCTACCATGGACCATGACCCGGTAATTGAGAAATTGGCACATGTCCTCATGACCGCCAAATTGTATTTTAAATCGGATGCATGCTACAATCGTCGACTATGATAAGTAACGGACTATTAGGGAGAGTTGGCATTTGGCCCAATTTTGAATACAGCTTGTCCATTTGCGTATGTAGACGAGTTTGAAATCATAGGCAGATAATAAAAATAGGTTCTGTCTTGTCCCAGTTTGTTGCGACATGATCTTGAAGTGGATGGCAAGGAGAAAGGCGACCGCGTATACAACGGCAGAGGCCAATTTTTCCAATTCTTAATAAGAGGGAGGATCATTGGTTAAGTTGGAGATGAGCATCGGAGAAGCATCGATGCCGTATACGCTAGCTTGATGATATTGGATCTCCAGCATACTCTCTTCTTAAACCAGTAAACTTACTTCCATCAGCCGTTTTTTGGCCATCTCCCCAATGACCGCCGGAGAGTAACCGCTTCGTATGGTCTGCTGTCCCCGCAGCGCTATTGAATTTCGCCATCGTGTATCGTTTACCAATTTGCGCATAAAGTATGCCGCATGGTCGATATCCGGTTCCGCCCATATTTGAAACGCTTTGTATGGGCCTATATCCCTTCCTAACTGGGCCAATGAATAATTTACCAAGCAGGAATTGTCTGCGTTCATAAATTCAGTGTTTCCGGACCAATTGGTTCCGATCACTGGTATTCCGAGATACATAGCTTCCGCCAGTACGAGGCCAAAGCCTTCGGATCTGTGGAGGGACATGAAACAATCGGAGGAGTTGATTAAAATGTCGACTTTATCACGATCCAAAATTTCCCGAATTAAGTAAATGTTAGAGTAACCATGGATTAGTTCTTTCAGATTTTCCATCTCCGCCGGGTTCGTATTGGGATTGTTGACTTTGATCACCAAGCCGACTGAGGTATCGTTAAATGCGAACGCTCTTTTAAATGCCTCAATTGAACCCTGCGGGTTTTTTCTTTCCTTAAGGCTGTGCGTGTCATACATAGCAAGGAACAGAAATTGGTTCTCCGGTAAACCGAAAATAGGCCTGTTTCTGCCTTGACCTCGAACTTCAATAGCATGTGGCATTCTGATTACCGGTACGGGGGATTTCTTTTTTATGGACTCCACAATAAAGCTTGTTGGTGCCCAAACCTCCTGTATGAGCTCAAAGCTGTTGCACCATTCATCAGGAAAATCAGGCATTTCCCATGCCCAATAACCAATATTATATCGGTGATTTAAGAGTCCTTTGCCTAATGGCAGCGCATTAAGGTCAAAAGCCCAGCGCAAGTTTGGGGCATTCATATGAAGAAGATTAACCTTATAAGGGGCGTGATTCATTTCTTTATGAACCCAAGATGTATCAGTATTTCTTGCGCTTATTGCACCCGGATCGGTAAAACTTAGGATGCCAAAAGGCAGCTGAACCGTTTCAAAAGTCTTAGCCATTAATCTGCAAGCTTCACCCAAACCAATTTCCGTCCGGGTATATCCAATCAGATTAACACCAGGTTCCAGCAGTTGTGGAGGTACATCCGAATAGTCTTCCACGGGAGGAGACGTATGCTCCTGTAGTTCAGCCTGTGTAGGAATGGCAGGCAAGTCAGGGGGTATAGGTACGGTAGAGTGGATGGGCTGTAGGTGAATTAATTTCTGTACGGTAAATTTTATTTTTTTCTTTTTGATTAATTGGCGCTTTTTGAACGGACGTTTCTTTCTTAGTAAAATAATATTTCGCAGTTTTGCCTTTCGAACAGAACGTTTTTTTAATCTGACGGTCATTAGCCTTCTTAATCGATTCCGGTTTCTTATTTTTTTTCTAATCCGGGGAAGGCTTGAGATTTTTTTCATTTTCGCCTTCACTCCTTTCAGTACCTCTATTTTTATTTATATACTATGAGCCATAGACACTCTATTTCTACGCAAATACCCAAGCCGTGAGAAATTGGCGAATGTCCTGATGCTCCAAACTCACCAATCATGGAAGTAAAGGGTCCTATTAAAAAGAATACGAAAGTCATTTTACCCATTAGGTATAAAAACAGCCGACCCTTGACGGGGGTGGCTGTCTGCTGGCTTCGATCAGAAGCTTCTCTTATCTTTTCGTTAAGGCTTTTCGCCTCTTTTTTACAACCGTCAACTTAAATTTGTTTGTCTTGCGGGTTGTTCCCGTTTTTTTCTTCTTTTTATCGCGGACTTTCAAGGTTTTACGCCCTATACGCTTCATTACAAATTTGCGTGACCTACGGGTCGCTAACCCTTTTTTCTTCTTTTTATAGCGGGCTTTTATGGTTTTGCGCCCAATCCGCTTCAATACAAGTTTTCGTTTTTTGCGCGATTGTTTGGGCCGTTTTTTAAATAGGAACTTTTTCCTCTTTCTTTTAGTTTCCTTTATTGTCTGGAGCTCGGTGTTAATTGATGGGAGATCCCGGTTCGGGTGAGGCTCCGTAGAAACGACCCCGCCATTTGTGGCGGGAGGGGTTCCGGCAGGAATGGATCCAGCGGGACGAGGTTCAGGAAAATAGATTCCAACAGGAATGTCTTCCTCTTTCCCATCCGTTGGTTTCAATTCAAACAGGCCGATTGCTCCGCCACCAGTTGCCATAATTTGTTGGCACACATGATAAGTACGTTCCGCTACCTTGTTCCATTGAAACTGTTCAGCCCTATCCAATCCGCGGGCTTTAAGTTCCCGTCTCAAAGAATCATCAAACAAAACTTTATTCAGTCCTTCGGTTATACTGTTAATATCGTAAGCATCCACGAATACGGCTGCATTACCCCCTACTTCCGACATACACGTCTCGGTAGAAGTAAGCACTGGAGTGCCGCACTGCATAGCCTCCAATACGGGAAGACCAAAACCCTCATAGAGCGTCGGCATAGCTACGGCTTTAGCTCCGTTATACAGACGCAGAACTTGAGATTTGGAAATTCTGCCCGTAAAGCAGATCCGGTCCCCAGGAATTCCACCTTCCTCAGCCAAATTCCGCAGACGTTGGCATAAAGCTTCATTGGGCGTATCATTGGTGAAAACAATCTGCCAGGGATCCTCTCTTTCTCTCACAGCCCGCACAAACGCACGGATCAGTCTTTCTCCGTTTTTCCGGAAATCGCCCGGAGTAAAAGCAAGTACATAGGGAGCGTGTATGTCGAACGCATGGGAGAACCCCCCAAGGTCAACATGATCCAGGGGAAAGAAAGAGTTGTCGCACCCTCCGGAAATATTCGTGATTTTTTCCGGAGGAAAACCAATACGAACCAGATCCTGACGGGTATACTCCGAGTTTGTAAACACATGGTGCATCTGCTGGAGCATCGTTAATTGCTTCTTGTAAAATAAACGGGCCTCTGCCGTGGGAAGATAAAGACTCCGGTAAACCCACGGAATGATATCGTGCACTAGAGCTGTCCACCGAACCTTAGGCAGCTCCCCGCTCCAAAATGCATCCGGGAATTGAACCATCATAGGATTCGGGAAGTGGAAAAAATCCAGATTATTCATTGAAATGAATTGGGATAGCTGTTTCACATAACGCTCCCGGGTCATATTCCGGAAATCAGGTTGGAACATGAACAATTCAACATCAGGCAATTGTGCCAGATGTGTCATATGCCCAAAGGAATAATTTCCAATGCCATGAAACGCGCAATCATCCTGGGCGTACATCATATCTACGCCAAACCTCATACACAATCACCTCGATTCAACGTTATCATTCTGCTGCGGATATCATTTTCTTGCGATTGGTTTTCCGGCAATTTGCTCTAAAGCGTCGATAAATGCATGGGCGGTGCGGTTCCAATTCCAATGCTTAGCCATTTCCCTTGCTTTCCTTCCCTTATTTTTCGCTTCCTCCCGGCGAACGTAGACCCTGCGCATTAAGTTTTGCAGCGATCCTTGATCGGGTTCTGCCCAAAATTGATCCTCACCGTACAAATTTGTATAATGCACATTTCCAGCAGGAACTAGTTTGTAGGGAAGTAAATAGCCGCTATCGGGGCCCAAAAAGTCAACGAGACCGCTCCAGCCGGTTGCAATGACGGGGACTCCGCTTGACATGCTTTCTAGTACGGGCAGTCCAACCCCCTCTCCACGGGTTGAAAGCACAAAGCAATCTGCACCGCGATACATTGCTGCCGTTTCATTCGGGGTCATGACGCGGGTCACTATGTTGAATTTGGGGAGCCTTGACTTTGTGACGGATTGTACGATGGATTCATAACTATCCCGGTCGGGTTTTTGCTGAATGTCCAACCCGTGTGTTTTGACAACAAGTGCTACCGGTTCATCCGCTTCAAATTCCTCCAGGAAAGCTTTAATTAGGACGTCCGGGCCTTTCCTGTATGACCAGCCGAAAACGGATAAGAATAAGAATGTATTGTCTCCCTCTCCGAATCTTTCCTTTCCGCCTTCCGACGTGTAGAGATTGGAATCTACTCCATAAGGGGCAATGTAAAGCGGAATACGGACTCCTGCATCCCAGAAAGCTTGCCGGTTAAATGAATTGGGTAATATGATAGCATCGAATTTATGGCAGTCGTTCGCCATAGGAGCTGGGGCTTTGTTCGTTTCCCACATGGAACAATTGACAACCTTCCGGTAAAACCGACGATCCTCTTCGGTCAAATCGGTTCCAACCTTTAACAAAATCCGGTCTTCCTGGTAAGGTTTGTTTTCCATTTGCTGCAGAAATGCTTCCATAGAAGGATCCAAAAATTCGTCTCTTCTACCCATCGATTCCAGCTTAATATCAGCACCTGCTTGATCCATGGCCAAAGCGATTTGCCGGGCACTATTCCCATATCCGGTGGCTTCATAGAAAACGTGTCGAATTACGATCTGCACACAAATCCTCCTTTTCCTTTAAGAATCGTTTATAACTGATCGACCTCAGGATCTATATAGACTATGTTAGAAATCGGAAACGGTATGGTCACCCATCCAATTGAGCGCCCAAGCTGTAAGCCTTATAACAAACTAAATAGGACTGCATATAAAGAAGGAGAGCCTTTGCCTGACAAATAAATAGGTATCTATCCCTAACCTCCTCGAATCGTCTGACATACACATATAATGAATTTAAAAATTCATGTTCTGTACCGGGATGATTGGACGAAAACCATCCATGCTGTCTCTAAAAGCCCGCTTTATAGGCGCAAAACTTTGAAGAAATCTAAAAGGTGAATAGTGATTATGAGAATATTAATCCTTGGCGGTCATGAAATGGCAGGTTACATGTTATTTAACTACTTATCCCGATGTACCTCTCATGAGCTGTTTTATACAGCAACGGGATCTCATCCTAAAGTCAAGCCGGAACGGGCTTTATTCTGGGATCCGGAGGATATGGTCATGGTTGAAAAGCTAATCGCTATAATTAGGCCCAATGTTATCGTGAATTCAAGCGGCATTTGGTATGATTTAGCACGACAGCAGGAGATCGCGGCTTACCGAATTAACGCTCTTCTGCCGCATCAACTGGCAAAGCTCGCGGAACGCTATGGAGCCAGACTAGTGCAGATCAGCTCGGACGGTGTATTTGAAGGAAATAGAGGGAATTACGAGGAAATTCATGTACCTGATGGAACCAGTGTGTTTGCCAAAACTAAGGCATTGGGAGAAGTTAAGGCTCCGCATGTGACCATTAGAGTATCAATGTTTGGGCCTGAACTTGGAAAAGAGCCTGTTGGCTTGTTCGAATGGTTTATGCGTCAGCGGGGAATCGTCAAGGGCTTCGTCAATGTGGCATGGAATGGAGTCACAACGTTGGAATTAGCCAAATTCATTTGTTTTTTGATTGAAGAACAGCCCAAGCTTAGAGGGATTGTTCACCTGGCAGGCAAGGAAATGGTCAGCAAATACAACTTGCTGGAGCAATGTCGACTTGTTTTCAAGAAGAGGGATGTCCAGATTAAGCCAAATGATGTTATTGACCTTGACAGGACGTTGAAAAGCACGCGCTCCATACAATATGAAACCCCTACGATCAAACAAATGCTTGAAGAGCTTCGCGATTGGATGAACAGCTCCATGAACCCCTCTTAACGGAGGGGCTCTTTCATTATCGGCACAAACCCATTATAATAATGGTAAACTTGAAGGGGTTTTAGGGGAAGTTTTTTTACACAGTATGATCCACAAAATGAATGGAGAATATATATAGATATGCAAAAAGGGTACTTTTTTACCGTAGAGGGATGTGAGGGAGCTGGAAAAACTTCCGTCATTACCTTGGCCAGCGAATATCTTGCTTCGAAAGGCTATGAGATCGTTACTTCCCGTGAGCCGGGCGGAATAGAAATTGCCGAACAAATAAGATCGGTTATTTTAGATAAAAAAAATACGTTAATGGACGGACGCACTGAAGCTTTACTATATGCAGCAGCAAGAAGGCAGCACCTGGTAGAAAAGGTAGTACCGTCTCTGCTTGCAGGTAAGATAGTGATATGCGACCGGTTTATTGACAGCAGCCTGGCCTATCAAGGGTATGCGAGGGGCTTGGGCATTCAAGAGGTATTGGCAATTAACAACTTTGCGATAGATAATGTGCTGCCCGATTTAACCCTATATTTGGACGTTGATCCGCAAGTTGGACTTAAACGGATTCATGCCCATGAGGATAGAGAGATTAATAGACTTGATTTAGAATCATTAGCGTTCCATCAACAGGTTCGTGAGGGTTATTTGGAGGTTGAAAAGCTTTTTCCCAATCGAATTGTTAAAGTGGACGCGAACCATCATATAAAAGAAGTATTTGAACGCGTGAAGCAGGCTCTTAATCTATTTCTGAAGATTTAAGAAGCGGGTCATGACTTTAACTGTACAGGCTGTCCTTTTATGGTCAGCTTTTTATTTTATCGGCATATTTGCAGCACCATGGTAACCCCCTTGCTCGAAGTCCGAACCTGAAGGGCATTTCCTTCATATACTATAGATAGACGGGTTGGAGCAGCTGTTCTGGTAACCACGAATAGTTTGAGGCGGAAAACATTTCTCATCTTTTGGGACCGCTTCCTTAGGTAAGCAGGAATTATGAGTACTTATGTCAAATTATTAGAGTAGTGGTTTTGTAAAATAGCCGCTTCGTGAACTCGCACTACTATCATACTTTAATGAAGAAAAAAGTCGTCTCATAAACGTTAAAGGAGGGCAATGCCATGAAATTAGTTGTTGCCGTAGTACAGGATAAAGACAGTAACCGTCTCTCTAATGCTTTGATTAAAGATGGTTTTCGGGCAACGAAATTAGCAAGTACGGGTGGCTTTTTACGCGCCGGTAATACGACCTTTATGATCGGAATAGAAGACGAACGTATTAGCGAAGTCATGCAGGTGATCAAAACGAATTGTAAGATTCGTGAGCAAATGGTAACACCGGTATCCCCCATGGGCGGCACTACGGATTCATATATCCCTTTCCCTGTCGAGGTACAGGTTGGCGGTGCAGCAGTATTCGTGCTTCCGGTTGAAAGGTTTGAGCATTTCTAAGATCGACCCCGTTCTCAAAGGGTAGCGCAGCCGTGTATCCTTGAAAGAACAGAAAGGTTGGACACCAGCGTGAAAATAAATCCCGGCATACGTACTTTCGGCAAAGAAATTCAGCGCAGTGAAAGTTCATCCACTCAGCAGCTGCAAAATAAATCATTCTCCGATATGATGCAGAATCAGGACGAAAGAGCGTCGCAGGAGCAACTGCAGCGTATTTTACAGCAGATCAGCATGCAGGGCGATAGACTGGCCAAGTCGATGACGGTGCGCGAGCTGCGCCAGTATAAGCTGCTCGTCAAGCAGTTTCTGGAGGAAACGGCACGCCGCGGCGTTCAACTTCGCGATACGAGGGGTTGGGATCGCCGTGGGCGCGCCAAACGTTATAAGCTGCTTGAGGAAGTGGACCAACAGCTGCTCATGATGGCTGATGATATGCTGGAGAGTGAGCAGGGACGTATCGATTTGCTTCATAAAATCGGCGAGATTCGAGGCATGCTGATTAATCTTACTTTTTAGCTTTAATCTTGGCTAAATGCATTTTACATCTATAGATAATTAGGAAAGGATTTAATGGACCCGAGATGTCTTTTCAATCCATACCAGGGCAAGATCGTGTTAAACGTATATTACAAAACAGTTTGCGTACAGATAAAGTTTCTCATGCCTATATTTTCACAGGTCCTTCCGGCACAGGACGGAGGCAGATGGCGCTTGCTTTTGCTCAAGCGCTCTACTGCCAGGTGCTGCCTGACGATGCCTGCGGGGAATGCTTGGACTGCCGCAAGGTAGAGCATGGAAATCACCCGGACCTTCATTGGGTGAAGCCGGATGGCGCATCGATCAAGATTGAACAAATACGCGAGCTGCAGAAGCAGTTTTCATATCGTGCGGTTGCTTCAGGACTAAAAATGTATGTGCTCGAGAATGCCGATACAATGACCGTGCAGGCGGCTAACAGCCTGTTGAAATTTTTAGAGGAACCAACCTCTCGTGTCGTAGCTATACTGATTACGGATAATGGACAAGCTCTTTTACCGACTATCCGGTCGAGATCCCAATGGGTTCCTTTTGCACCGCTTAACCGTCAGTTGATGGTAGCTGCTCTTCAATCCGAAGGCCATTCTTCTGTGCTAATTCAGGCCGCTGTTCGCCTGGCTGCAGGTACGGATGCCGCTCGTGAACTTATTCAAGGAAATGGGTTTGCAGAAATAAGAAACCTAGTGATACAATTGACTAAGGAAAGCTTGACCCGATTGCCGACGGCTATGCTTACAGCGCAGCAAAAGATGGCTAAATCGGAGCTTTCGGACCAGCTTCCTATGTTTATGGATATGCTGATTCTTTGGCTTAAAGATATGGTGCGGCTAAGTCTCGGTGATCGAAACGATTTGGTTTATGCAGACCAAACGGAATGGATGGCAGGACAATCCCTGTCTTATGATATGAAGCACTGGGTAACCTGCTTGGATCAAGCGATTGAATTGCAAAAAAGACTCCGCTTTCACGCTAACCCGCAGCTTGTGCTGGAAAAAATGTTAATGCAACTGAAGGGGGTGTAGCATGTACTCAGTGGTTGGCGTTCGCTTTAAAAAAGCGGGTAAAATATATTATTTTGATCCTATTGATCTACCTGTAGACAATGAAAGTGCGGTTATCGTTGAAACGGCTCGTGGGATAGAATACGGAAGAGTGGTTATCGGCAAACGGACGGTGCAGGAATCAGATGTTGTATTGCCTTTGAAGAAAGTGATTCGGATTGCAGATCAGACGGATGCCCAGCTTGTAGAAGATAATAAGTCGGCGGCCAAGAACGCTTTTGCATTATGTCAGGAAAAAATTAAAGATCATCAATTAAAGATGAAGTTGGTAGATGTTGAATATACATTTGACCGCAATAAAATTATTTTTTACTTCACGGCCGAAGGAAGAGTTGATTTCCGGGAGCTGGTAAAAGATTTGGCGGGTGTGTTCCGTACACGGATTGAACTGCGGCAAATTGGCGTTCGTGATGAAGCCAAGATGCTGGGAGGAATCGGTCCTTGCGGCCGTATCTTATGTTGTTCTTCCTTTTTAGGTGATTTTGAACCGGTTTCCATTAAAATGGCGAAGGATCAAAATCTATCATTAAATCCTACGAAAATTTCCGGACTTTGCGGCCGGTTAATGTGCTGCTTGAAATATGAGCACGATAATTATGAAAGTGCCAAAGAGGACGTGCCGCGAGTAGGCAGTGATGTCATTACTTCGTTAGGTAATGGTCGCGTGGTGTCGCTGAACATTGGTGGGCGAATAGCCAAAGTACAGATTTACGAGTTAGGAAAAGTAATGGATCTTTCCTTTGACGATGTGGTAGCGCAGCATTAAGCTTTTGAGGTGAGCGTGTGGATAAACGGGACGTTTTTGTGCAAATCGATCAGTTGGAAAAACAGATGGGTACCATATATGCGGAATTAGGCCAGATGAAACAGCAAATTATTGAGCTTTTGGAAGAGAATAAAAGATTAAGCATAGAAAATCAGCAGCTGCGCAAGGTGCTGAAGAAGGATGCCAGCCCAGTAAACACAGGGGTGCCACTCGTGCCTATTACGGCAGCGCAAGCACAAGCCAAAGAAATTACGGGTGTTGGCCACGATAATTTAGCTAAGCTGTACCACGAAGGCTTCCATATATGCAACGTTTATTACGGACATTTACGAACAGAAGGAGACTGCTTGTTCTGCATGTCATTTCTAAATAAATAACTGCATGTGCAGTGTGAAAACTTTCATGTAATAAGAACCACCGTAGGGAAGTATACACTTCTCTGCGGTTTTTTTGAAGAAAGAGGAAAATAATATTATGGATAATGTTCAATTAAATAGCAGTGAGAGGCTTGATGATCTGCTAACCGAAAATTTAAAAATCATTCAGAGTGATGAAGTATTTAGCTTTTCTTTGGACGCGGTGCTGTTGGGGCGCTTCAGTTATGTTCCTTTATCATCTAAAGGGCGTATTGTGGATTTGTGTACAGGTAATGGCGTTATTCCGCTGCTGCTTACAACCAGAACCAAAGCTTCCATTATCGGCGTAGAAATTCAGGACAGACTTGCTGATATGGCAGAGCGCAATGTAAGGATCAATAAGCTGGAGCAGCAAATTCGAATCGTACACGGTGACTTACGCAATGTCGATAAGACGCTGGGTTACAGGGAGTTTGATGTAGTTACAGTTAATCCGCCCTATTTGCCGGTCCCGAACGGTGAGCAGAACATGAATGAGCATTTTGCTGCCGCGAGGCATGAAGTCCACTGTACGTTGGAGGATGTAGTCAGGACGAGCAGTCGGTTGGTCAGAAATGGCGGACGTGTAGCCATGGTACATCGGCCCAGCCGATTAGTGGAGATTTTCTGTACAATGCGCGAGTATAGGTTGGAGCCTAAGCGAATCCGCTATGTGCATCCGCGAGCTGGCGAAGAAGCAAATATGGTGCTTATAGAAGCAGTTAGGGATGGGAAGCCGGAGCTTAGAACGCTGCCTCCATTGATTGTTTACAAAAATAAAACGGAATATTGCGATGAGCTGTTGGATATTTATTATGGCCAGCGAACTGAACTCATCCAACCGCCCGTACTATAATGAGGGAACGCATGTGAAAATTCAAAAGAGCTATCATCAGGATGCAGGAGCAGGCAAGCTTTATTTAGTAGGTACCCCAATCGGCAATTTGGAGGATATCACCTTCAGGGCTATCAGGATTTTGAAGGAAGTGCAGTGGATTGCGGCTGAGGATACGAGGCAGACACGCAAGCTGCTGACGCATTTTGAAATATCGACCCGGTTAATCAGCTACCATGAGCATAACAAGCAGGCTAGCGGCCCTGAATTGATTCGTATCATGCAGTCGGGTGAATCGATAGCATTGGTGAGCGATGCGGGACTCCCTGCTATATGCGATCCTGGGGCTGATTTGGTGAGGCAAGCTGTGGAGGCGGGGATCGATGTCATCCCGATACCTGGTGCCAATGCGGCACTATCGGCGTTAATCATATCGGGGCTTTCTACGGATCGCTTTACTTTCCTCGGCTTCCTGCCGCGAGACAGGAAACCTCTGCTCCAGGAGCTTCAGCTGCTTCATTCTGCGAAGGAAACACTAATTTGCTATGAATCCCCCCATCGGATTATGAAGACCTTGGAGGCCATGCTTGAGGTGTGGAATCCGGAACGGCAAATGTGCCTGATTCGCGAGCTCACCAAGAAGTATGAGGAGGTGGCCAGAGGTACCATTCAAGAGTGCTATGACTTACTTCTGGAACAGCCTCCCCAAGGTGAGTATTGCATTGTAGTTGAGGGCATGACTGCGTCCGAGAATGCCGCATCTGTAGCATGGTGGGAGGCATTCGGGTTGGAGGAGCATGTGGAGCATTATGTGACACAGGGGCTCGACCGCAAAGAAGCGATCAAACGCGCTGCCGCCGATCGGCAGATGCCTAAGCGCGAGCTTTATAATTTTTTGCATAAGTAAGTCATTTAGGATTTTGGGTAATAAATAGAAGCAAGGCCTTCATGTGGATTTGCCCAAGTGCTCGTCTCTCTACTAAATATAGTGGAGTTTGAAAAAGTGGGATAAGTGAATAAGGGTTTGTGCCGGAGAGTTTACGCGCCGCCTTTGAACCTGTGTTCCAGCCTCCTAGACTAATTAGGGAACACAGGTTCAACAGCGGCCGGAGGCACATCCCTTCTCCCAAGACGGGTGATTTTCAAACTCTCACCACCGCGCCAAAAAAAATCCCTAATTTGCAGAAAGCCTGCAAATCAGGGACATAGAGGAGATATGAAAAAGGTTAGAATTACCTAAGTAAGAAGTGCTATCCTTATTATAACCTATTTTTCTTATTTTGTCACAGGTATTGGCATTTCTGATAAACATTCGTGACAAACAATTTTTCCCTTAAAATAAGAAACGTTTTCGGCATTGCCACAAAAGATACAAGCAGGCTCGTACTTCTTCAACATAATGCGTTCGCCGTCCACATAGATTTCCAATGCATCCTTCTCGCCTATGCCCAAAGTACGGCGAAGCTCGATAGGTATAACAACGCGACCCAATTCGTCGACTTTTCTAACGATACCAGTAGATTTCATCATAATATAAGTACCCCTCTCGGAAAATAAATCGTCATGTTTCGACATAATTCTTATTATTCATGATACCAACCATTCCCATAATAGTCAACCTTCATATTGGCATTTTGCCTCTCAATATTTGGTAAAAAACAACCGATTTAACCAAAAATTTATTATTTTTTTAGATAAACCTTGAGAATAAAGCAAATTTGTGAACAAACCTATTAGAAGGTGTTTTTGCAGCTATTTGCTATTAACCTAAAAAATGTAAGCATTTTACAGCTTGTAATTGGAAGATGAATATGACATTATTCGACATAACGAGTGACCAGTAAAACCTATTATGTCGAAAAATATACTTTAACTCCAGGAGGTGACCCCTTATGTCCAGTCCCTTAAAAGAAGAAAAAGTATTTAAAGATCCGGTTCATAAGTATATCTATGTGCAGGACCGTACCATTTGGGATCTTATTAATACAAAGGAATTTCAGAGGCTTCGCCGGATACGTCAGTTGGGGACATGCTTTTTAACGTTTCATGGCGCGGAGCATAGCCGATTTTCTCATTCTCTGGGCGTATATGAAGTAACCCGTAAAATCATCTCGCAATTTGAACGCAACAAATACGAGGATTGGCCTAGTGAAGAACGGCTGTTGTGCTTATGCGCCGCGCTGCTTCATGATGTAGGTCATGGTCCGTTCTCTCATTCCATTGAAAAAACCTTTGGAACCCATCATGAGGACTGGTCCTGCCGCATTGTTCTTGGCAACACGGAAATCAATCGGGTGTTAAGAGAGGTTTCACCCACTTTTCCTCAGCAAGTAGCGGGTGTCATCGCCAAAACGTATCATAAAGAAATTGTGGTCAGTCTAGTTTCGAGTCAATTGGATGCGGATCGTATGGATTACTTATTGCGCGATGCCTACTTCACTGGTGTGAATTACGGTACGTTTGATTTGGAGCGGATATTGCGTGTAATGCGGCCCTTTCAAGGACATATTGTAATGAAAGAAAGCGGTATGCATGCTGTAGAAGACTACTTAATGTCACGTTATCAGATGTATTGGCAAATATATTTCCATCCGGTAACTCGCAGCGCTGAGATTGTATTACATAAGGTGTTTCAAAGAGCAAAGCAGTTATTCGAAGAAGGATATAGCTTCGCCTTCATGCTGCCGCCATTGCTGAGCTTATTCCGTCAATCGCTTACCGTTCAGGAATATCACATGCTGGATGAGGCGTTAATGCAAACGGTGCTGATGCAGTGGGCGTATGAAAAGGATGAGATTTTGTCAGACCTGTGCTCACGGTTTCTGAATCGTAATCTTTTTAAATATGTGTCGCTGGAGCGGATTGAAGCTGAACAGATCGAACGGCTGAGGGAAACGATGGAAGGACTTGGAATGGACCCTATTTTTTATCTGGCCATTGATTTTCCGTCCGATCTTTCCTATGATGTGTACCGCCCTGGCGATCATGACGAAAAACTGCCCATTTTGTTATTGGATAACAAGGATAGATTAACTGAGATATCGCTTAAATCCGACATTGTAAGATCAATCAGCGGTATTCATATGGGGAAATATCATTTGTATTTCCCGGAAGAGCTGCTTCTTCATAGCCAGCGGCAGACTTTTGCACCGGATATTCGCAGGCTGTTGGGCATAGATTAAGCGAAAGTTTTACCTACATAAAACAAATAAAGGAGAATAGCTACTTCAATGTTAACAGACACGCATACTCATCTTAATGCTCCCCAGTTCGATGAAGATCGACATGACGTTATTCAGCGCGCGCTCGAGAGCGGAATCAGTCGAATCATTAATGTCGGATTTAATCGGGAAACCATCCCTAGCTCAATTGCCTTAGCGGAGCAATATGATTTTATTTATTCAACCGTTGGTTGGCATCCCCAGGATGCGAAGGATATGACGGCGGATGATTTAGATTGGATCGAACAATTATGTGCCCATCCGAAAGTGGTAGCCATAGGTGAGATTGGCCTTGATTATTATTGGGACACCTCGCCTAAAGATGTGCAGGATCGTGTATTTCGGGAGCAAATCCGGTTGGCGCGTAAGCTGGGTATGCCGATCGTGATTCACAACCGCGATGCGCACCATGACATTCTTCAGGTTCTTCGCGAAGAAAAGGCTTCAGATGTTGGAGGGGTCATGCACTGCTTCTCAGGCAGCTGGGAAACGGCGAAGCTCTGTATGGATATGAATTTTCACATTTCCTTCGGAGGGCCTGTTACATTCAAGAATGCAAAGCAGCCAAAAGAAGTGTTGGAAAAGGTGCCGTTGGAGCGTCTTTTGATTGAAACAGATGCCCCCTATTTAACCCCGCACCCATTTCGCGGCAAGAGGAACGAGACGGCATATGTGAAATTAGTCGCAGAAACGGCTGCTGAGCTTAAAGGGCTGACTTTGGAAGAATTAGCTCGGGTAACTACCCAAAATGCGGTTACATTATTCGGGTTACTTTAATTTGGTTATAAGGGTTTGGACGAGTCTATTTTCGTCGAAAACACGATAATCAAAGAAATATATGGTATATTGTACGATTTCAATAGAAAAACAATGGTTTTATTCCTGAAAACGGATGAAAATACCTAATATGGTCAAAAATCAAGGTTTTTTGACCAGTTTGTATACTTTACAACTTTGTATCAGACAGCGTAAACTCAATATTAACTTAATACGTTTACCAAGTTTTCATTTTCGCTGAGTTTCCATCAGGGAAACGGGGGAACCGCAAAGTGACTGTCCCATTTTTTCAATGAGACAAAGGTCACATTTTCAGGGGTGAATCATGGTTAGGTCATGTTACAGTGAACCGACCCAAGTAGGGCGACTCTCAAGTCCGAATCCGTCAGCTAACCTCGTAAGCGTTAAGAGAGAGGTAACGATTGTCGTGCGCTTTATTTCATATTGCTGAAATAACTCAAAGTCACGGGAAGAGTCCTCTTTCCGCGACTTTTTTGTGTTCTTCGTTACGATATTCAATTCACAGACCGGGTACATAGCTGCTCAGGTAACCAAGGAGGTGCTAGCCGCACGCAGGAAGAACGATATGGAAAGTAAGATTGCAGCCCCTAGTTGATTAACGAAAAGATTGCAAAATTAAACCATAGTCGCGTCAGATGAATCATGCGTAACACACGACGGCGGGGCTTTGAAGGAGGACCGAACAAGTGGGAGCTATTCACCATGAGCAACCCCATGTAAGACGATCATCCAGCATGTCCTTCGCAATGCGATGGAAGCATGAAAACTTGCGTTTGATTTGGATCATTGGACTTATTTCAATCGCTATGACTTTCATGTTTATGATGATGTTACACGGTACGGCTACCAAGAAGGTATCTGTAGTTGTGAACGGACAGGAATCGGTTGTTTATACTAAACAATGGGTTCTACAGAGTTTACTGGATGAGCAAGGAATTTCTGTTGGAGAGCACGATCGTCTCTCTGCAGAGCTTGGAGCCAAGCTGAAGAGCGGGGACCGGATTGCGATAGAACATGCACAACCGGTGCAGTTAACAGCGGATGGAGAAACCAAGACCCTGTATACGGTGGCCAAGACCGTGGGGACTGCTTTAAGCGAATTAAAAGTGCCGGTTGGCGAGCTAGACAAGGTTAGTCCAGCTATTGATGCCAATTTGGCGGAGAATAGGGCAATCCAGATCGTCCGTGTCAAGAAAGAGACGGAAGAGGTAACGGAACCGATTGCTTTTGATGTGGAGAAAAAGAATGATCCTCAGCTTGTTAAGGGGAAAGAGCAAATAGTTCAAGAAGGACAAGAAGGGCTGCTCCTAAAAACGAAAGAAAAGCTGTTTGAAGATGGTAAGCTTGTATCCGAACAAGTGGTTGATGAAAAAGTAAAGTCTGAAAGTATCAATAAAATTGTTGCAATAGGAACGAAAAATCCGGTAGTAGTATTATCAGCATCCTCGCCGAATTTGCAAGATGTGATGAAGAGCGGCGTTTCTTTCGGAGTGAAGCAGGTTATTAACAATGTGACGCTAACGGCCTATTCGGCTGGAGCATCATCAACTGGCAAAAGCGCCGAACACCCGCAGTATGGACTAACGTCCTCAGGCACGAGAGTAACGGAAGGTCGAACGATTGCAGTGGATCCTAAAGTAATTCCGCTCGGTTGGTGGGTTTATATTGACGGACTTGGATTCCGCAGAGCCGAAGATACCGGCAGTGCAGTTAAGGGTAACAAAGTTGATGTCTATTTTGACAACAACGATTATGCGAACCGTTTCGGCACTAAACGCGGGTATACCATTTACGTAATTGGACCCAAGAAACCTACAGCGGACTAAAGGCCTGCAATTAGGGCAGACTCATCATATATAAGGTTTTGAAAGAAGAAGGGGGCATCCTCTTCTTTTTTCTGTTCTTTTGGATTTCCCCCGGAGTCCCCCACCCAAACCCTCCGGATTTCCCCACCCAAACCCTCCCCGCCGGGAGGGCTCCAAGGGCTGGCCGCCCTCTGGACACCCGCTAACGGCTTGGGGTGGGAGGCAGATTGGCGTTTCGTATGCTATTATAGGTGGAGGATCGCTTTCGTCCCTAGGGGACACGCTTTCAGTTAGTGCACTCTTGCCCCCACCAAAATCCTCCGGAGTCCCCCACCCAAACCCTCCCCGCCGGGAGGGCTCCAAGGGCTACCGCCCTCTGGACACCCGCTTTATTGGGGAAGGAGCTTCGACAGTTCTTCGATGGGTTGGAGGTGGTAGGAGCGCGTTAGTCGTGGCTGCTTTGGCTTCGCGAAGCAAGCCACTCCACGCTTGCATAGTGTGCGGTAACAGGCTAGATCAGAGTGTCCCATTCATAAAGGGCAGGGGATCAGAGGAGAAGCGTGTCCCGTAGGGACGGTAGCGATGTAAGTACATAAGGCTCCAAGGGAGCGCCACCGAACCTCCTCCCCCAAGCCCTTAACGGGTGTCCAGAGGGCGGAGCCCTTGGGGCCCTCCCGGCGGGGAGGGTTTGGGAGGAGAATAATCCAGTGATCAAGGAAATTATTGTGGTTGAAGGAAAAGATGATACAACCGCTATAAAACGAGCGGTTGAGGCGGAAACGATTGAGACCGGCGGATCGGCGATTAACAAGGATATTATTAAACGAATCAAGCTTGCCCAGCAGCGGCGCGGTGTAATTGTGCTGACTGACCCGGATCATGCCGGAGAGCGGATTCGTAAGATTATTACTGCCCAAGTGCCTGGCTGCAAGCATGCCTTTATAACGCAGGAAAATGCGACAAGCAAAGGGGATATTGGGGTAGAGAATGCATCTGTGGAGACGATCCGTGAAGCACTCTCTAACTTGCGTACGGATTATGAGTCAGCAGAGTCCGATATTACTTTAGACGATTTGGTTGCGGCAGGATTAATAGTTCATCCCCAAGCTGCTTCGCGACGTATGGCTGTAGGGAAAGTGTTGGGGATTGGCTATTGTAACGGCAAGCAATTTTATAAACGATGCAGAATGTTCCAAATCACACGTGAAGAATTTGCGGCTGCTTGGCGGCAGCTGGATAAAGAAGAGGGGTAAGTAGAGTTAACCATGGATACAGTCAAACCAACCGTACAAGAAGATATAGCTTCCCCAAAGAGAACCAATGAACTTTTGAAAAGACATGGTCTTGTATTGAAAAAAAGTCTGGGCCAAAATTTCCTGGTAGATCCGAACATTTTACATAAAATTGTTTCCGCTGCCGGGCTGGATGTATCTAAAGGAGTGCTGGAGATCGGTCCAGGGATCGGCGCATTAACCCAGCAGCTGTCCAAAATCGCAGGTAAAGTAGTGGCTATCGAGATCGACCAACGGCTCTTGCCGCTTCTTCAGGAGACCTTAAGTGCTTATTCACACGCTAGTGTCATTCATGATGATGTACTGAAGGTGGATTTAAGTCCTTTATTTGATGAGCAGTTTCAAGGGTTCGAACAAGTCAGTGTTGTTGCAAATTTGCCTTATTATATAACGACGCCGATTATTATGAAGCTGTTGGAAGAGAAACTTCCTCTTGAGAATATTGTTGTCATGATTCAGAAGGAAGTAGCTGATCGGATGTCTGCAAAGCCGGGCGGCAAAGAGTATGGCAGCCTAAGCATTGCCGTACAGTATTATTGCGAACCGGAGATTGTAACTATAGTTCCACGTACAGTCTTTATTCCTCAGCCCAATGTGGATTCTGCTGTTATTAAATTAAAGGTGCGCCAGCAGCCTGCCGTTGAAGTAGAGGATGAAGCTTTTTTCTTTGATGTGGTTCAAGCGTCCTTCGTACAGCGCAGAAAAACGATATATAACAACTTGGCAGCCCGTTATTTCAGTAAAGAGTCGAAAGGGCAGTTGGAGGCCATATTACAGGGGGCAGGGATTGAGCCTTCCCGTAGGGGAGAAACGCTTTCTATGCAAGAATATGCGCGACTCAGCCGCGCGTTATCAGCGGCTCTGGGAAAAGCTTGAGAATAAATAGTATTAGATCGACAAAATCATCCATACAGGTCATCTAAATGTAAATGGGGTATCGCTATTCACCAAATGCCTATAAAGGCCATAGGATAGACGAGGGAGGCGATTTGCCCATGAAACAGGGAGACCTGGTCACTCGTAGATCTTATGGTGGTGACATCCTTTTTAGAATTCAGGACATCCTGCAGCAGCAAGCAGTGCTGCGAGGGGTAGACTATCGTTTGTTAGCCGATGCTCCTATTCAAGATTTAACCACAGCGTCACAATTTGACCCCTATCAATATGCAGGATCTGTTAAACCGGCATGGATGGACTCGATGCGCAGGACACAGGTGCAATCTGCCACTGCGCCCTTGCACGATAGCATAAGTATGCCATCAGCAGAGAATGCTGCTCAAAGCTACTTTGAAATGCCTGGAAAGGTGCTTCATTTGGACGGAGACCCTGCTTATTTGCGAAAATGCATGAGTCTGTACGGGGAGCTTAGAGTGCCTGTAGAGGGCTTTTATGTGGCTGAGGTGGATATGGCCGATGTTTTATATCGAATGCTGCCTCAAATCAGGCCGGATATAGTAGTCATAACAGGTCATGATGCCATACTTAAAGGTAGACGAAACGGAGATATCGGCCAGCTCAGCAGCTATAAGAACTCACACAACTTTGTTAAAGCAGTCAGGGTGGCCAGACAATATGAGAAGAATAAAGATACGCTCACAGTCATTGCGGGTGCATGTCAATCTCATTTTGAAGCATTGCTGCAAGCGGGGGCCAACTATGCCAGTTCACCGGCAAGGGTCTTGATTCATGCGTTTGATCCACTGTGTGTAGCAGCCAAGGTGTCCTTCACATCTATTAAGGATACGGTTAATATGGTCGATGTTATCAGGCTTACGCACAGTGGATTGGAAGGCATGGGAGGGATTGAATCCCGGGGAAGCTACCGTCGTGGAGTGCCCAGAGTCCAAAAAAATATTCCTGTCCAAGCACCTTAGGGTGCTTTTTATTTTGAAAATAAGACGATTTTGTGAACGAACGAGGTCTTTTTATAGCCAAAACCTTACTCCACATAGGAAATATGCCGTTGACAACAGGTTTGTGTGACTGATATAATATTTGTTCTAATTTGACATACTACCACTATTGCTGTATACTTTGTAAGGAAAGAGGTGGAGTGGTCAATGGCTAAAAACGCGCTGTTGGAGATCAAACGCAGTTTGGAACCTCATGTCGGACAGAAAATCATGCTAAGAGCAAATGGTGGTCGCCGTAAAACGATCGAACGATCCGGTGTATTGGAGGAGACCTACCCTTCCGTTTTTATCGTGAAGCTGGATCAGGAACAAAACGCGTTTAAGCGAGTCTCATACAGTTACGCAGACATACTTACGGAGTCCGTGGAAGTTACCGTTTGTAACGATGACGGACAAGTACGGATCACTATACAGCAATAATATACATAAACAGCATGCCTGCGGGGTGTGCTGTTTTTTGTATATGCCCCTATTATTGCCTGCATGTAACGCTAAGCCTCAGGACATACTACTCCTATCTTACCGCAAAGGAGGAAACACGCATGTCACGCAGGAACCGTGGAGTAATGTCGGAAGGGTTCAAATACGAGCTTGCGAAGGACTTGGGTTTTTATGAAACTGTGCAGCGTGAAGGCTGGGGAGGTATACGTACGAAGGATGCGGGCAACATGGTAAAAAGAGCGATTCAAATTGCCGAGCAAGCATCCAAACAGCAACCGCAGCAACCGCCAAGGTATTGATTAAGTAGTTCAAAACCGTTCAACGGAGGCTAGAGTGCGCAGAGCGCGGCTTTAGCTTTTTTTTGTTGCTTTTTTGGTATAGTATTAGTGTTAGAACTTTTCCAGCATTTTTCCGTAAGTGGAATGACTGCTGTGAAGCAATAGAGCTGCAAAGAAGGTGTCCTATGAAAGTTTTTGAGAAAGCGCCGGCCAAAATTAATCTCATGCTGGATGTACTGCGTAAACGGGAAGACGGGTATCACGAGGTAGAAATGATTATGACCATGGTAGACCTCGCCGACCGTATTGAAATGCAGGAGCTGCCCAGAGATACGATTATGATTTCAAGTCAAGCCGGATACATACCGTTGGATGAGAAAAATTTGGCGTTCCAGGCAGCCAGATTGATCAAAGATCGTTACGATGTGAAGCAAGGTGTTTACATACATTTGGATAAAAAAATACCGGTCGCTGCAGGCCTCGCGGGAGGAAGCAGTGATGCGGCTGCCACTCTGCGCGGTCTGAATCGGCTGTGGGGGCTTGGCATTCCGATGGCAGAGCTCCAGCGATTAGGAGCCGAACTCGGCTCTGACGTGCCTTTCTGCGTTACTGGCGGAACCGCAATTGCGCGTGGGCGTGGCGAAAAGCTGGAGCCGATCGAGGCGCCGCCGCAATGCTGGGTTGTATTGGCCAAGCCTCCAATAAACGTCTCGACGGCAGATGTTTACGGTAAGCTGAGAGCTAACGCCATCCAGCATCATCCGTCAGCGGAGCTGGTATTGGAGGCTATTCGGCTGAAGCGATTTGATTTATTGTGTGATCGACTGGGAAACGTGCTGGAGGAAGTTACGTTGGATTTATACCCGGAGGTTAGACGACTCAAGGAATGTATGCTGCGGCTCGGTGCTGATGGTGTGCTTATGTCGGGCAGCGGGCCTACCGTATTCGGTTTGGTGTCCAAGGAAGCGAAGGTAGCCAGAATTTATAATGGACTGCGGGGATTTTGCAAGGATGTATTCGCCGTTCGTCTTTTGACCTGATGATGTTAAATTCTTCGATGTCACATACATGTCAGAATAATTTTCATGGACATCTTGAAAAAATACGTATAAAAATGGTATATTCATGTTATATTATTCGGATTTTATGCCATTTTACGATGAGGGGTGCCACCAATGAAAAAGTTAAAACGAAGTGCAAGATTGGTCGAAATGACGCAATACTTGCTTTTTCGCCCCCATACACTTATTCCTTTAACTACATTTGCGGATCGGTACAATTCGGCTAAATCATCTATAAGCGAAGATTTAGCGATTATAAAGGAAGTGTTTGAGGAAGAGGGGCTTGGTGATTTACAAACTTTAGCGGGTGCGGCCGGAGGGGTGAAGTTTATCCCTAAAGTGTCCAAAGCAGCATCCCTGCAGTTTATTCAAGGTATATGCAAACAGCTGGAGCAGCCGGAACGCATTTTGCCGGGTGGTTATATGTACATGTCGGATATTATGGGCCAGCCGTTCATTTTGAATGAAGTGGGCAAGATGTTTGCAACCGCTTTTTCTTCGAAGGACATTGATGTAGTTATGACAGTGGAAACCAAGGGAATTCCGATTGCTTATGCAACGGCTTCTTTCTTAAATCTGCCTGTTGTAATTGTCAGACGCGATAACAAAGTAACGGAAGGCTCAGCAGTGAGCATCAACTATGTATCCGGCTCCAACAAGCGTATTCAGACGATGTCTTTGTCGCGGAGAGCTTTGAAGGAAGAATCGCGAGTGCTGATTATAGACGATTTTATGCGGGTTGGCGGTACGGTGCACGGGATGATGGACTTGTTGAAAGAGTTTAGAGCGACAGTAAAAGGGGTCGGCGTATTTGTGGAGTCCGGAGAAGTAGAGGAGCATCTGGTGGAAGAGTATATTTCACTGGCCAAGCTGTCTGGAGTTGATCCGAAAACCAAGCAAATTACGGTTGTGCCCGGTAATTATTTCTACGATGGAGAGTGACCTATTATGGGATTGAATATAATTGCAACTAATCAAGCTCCAGCAGCTATTGGACCTTATTCGCAAGCTGTACAATTTGGAGAGCTTCTTTTTACATCCGGACAAATCCCGCTTGGACTTGATGGACAAGTTGTAGAAGGTGGGATCGAAGAACAGACACATCAAGTATTTCGAAATTTGAAAGCGGTTTTGGAAGCGGGAGGCTCATCTTTTGCCCATGTAATTAAAGCGACAGTATTTATTAAAGATATGAATCAGTTCGCGCAGGTCAACCAAATCTATGCAGAGTACTTTGGAGACCATAAACCGGCTCGTTCAACTGTCGAAGTAGCGCGGCTGCCAAAGGATGTTTTTGTCGAAATAGAGCTGATCGCAACAGTTATTGTCGAATAATTTAAAATTAATCAAATATTTATTAAATTAAATAAATTTATATAAAATAAGAAGGAATTTGCCCTAAAATGTGGAATTTTATAGACCAAGTCTTCTAGATGGGAAAAGGTGGTGAACACTAGTGCAGATTACAGACGTGAGACTCCGTCGGGTTAACTCCGAAGGAAGAATGAAAGCCATTGCTTCCATAACCATCGACAACGAATTTGTGGTTCATGACATTCGTGTGATTGACGGTAACAACGGTATGTTCGTGGCGATGCCAAGCAAACGAACGCCCGATGGAGAGTTCAGGGATATCGCTCATCCGATTTCTTCCTCTACCCGCGAAAAGATTCAAGCTGCTGTTTTGGCAGAATACGACCGTGCAGCGACTGAGGAAGAAGTAATCGTTGAAGGGGCATAATCGACGAGTTTGGGAGAGCCGTAAGCGGCTCTCTTTTCTTTTTGCATAAATTCATATATATTTGAATGCAGGGCGTAGTATGTTGCGCATAAAATAGTAGTGGCTGTTTTTAGGGATCATTTTGATAATGAAGTTTGAAATAATGGGGCGCGCGTGTTTTTGGCTCGCTTCTTTTTGCGACATGACACTAGTGAGTATTTTTGATAGAGGGAGTGACCGGATTGAATATAATGGGGATCGTTCTGGCAGCGGGACAAGGCAAGCGTATGAAGTCGAAACTGTACAAGGTTTTGCATAAAGTTGGCGGGAAGCCAATGGTTGGGCATGTGATTCAGGCATTAGAGAAAATAGAGACACAAAGAACCATAGTAGTGGTCGGACATGGGGCTGAGTCGGTTAAATCGTATCTGGGAGACCGAGTTGAATATGCTATGCAGGATCAGCAGCTGGGCACCGGACATGCAGTTCTTCAAGCGGAGCCGCTGTTAGGAAATGAAGATGGGTTAACGGTTGTATTGTATGGCGACACTCCATTGATAACTAGTGAATCACTGCAGGAAATGATCCGTATTCACTGTGAAAAGGGTGCAGCCGCGACAGTCATGACGGCAATCATGGATGATCCATTCGGTTTAGGGCGTATTATCCGGAGCGAGGATGGCCGTGTATCCCGTATCGTAGAGCAGAAGGATTGCAATGCCGAGGAACGAGAAATCAAAGAGATCAACTCCGGCATGTATTGCTTCTCTAACCGCAAGCTGTTTGACGCCTTGAACAAAGTGACGAACAACAATTCACAGAATGAATATTATTTAACTGATGTGTTAGGTATATTAGTTGGTCAAAATGAGATTGTCGAGGCTTATTGCACTCCAGATGCGATGGATACGTTCGGCGTTAATGATCGTGTAGCGCTGTCCGAGGCGGAGCGAATCATGCGTTCGCGTATAAACCGTAATCACATGTTGAACGGGGTTACTTTAATTGATCCCGCAAACACCTATATCGATGCTGATGTGCAAATTGGATCGGATACGGTTGTGCTGCCTGGAACTATTTTAAAAGGCCATACGGTTATTGGGGAAGACTGCTTAATCGGCCCGAATACAGAAATTACGGACAGCACGATTGGAGATGGAGTACACATCAAGCAATCGGTGCTGTTGGATGCTGAAGTGGGGAGCCAAAGTGCGGTTGGACCTTTCGCTTATTTGCGTCCAGGTGCCAAGCTTGGGGAAAATGTGAAAATCGGTGATTTTGTTGAAATCAAAAATGCCATTTTGGCTGATGACGTTAAGGTTTCGCATCTTAGCTATATCGGTGATGCCAGGATAGGTAAAAATGTGAATTTCGGATGCGGCGCGATCACGGTTAATTATGACGGCTTCAATAAGCAGCTGACCGAAGTGGAAGAAGATGCATTTATCGGCAGTAATGTGAATTTGATTGCTCCCATCAAAATAGGCAAGGGCGCTTATGTAGTGGCCGGCTCAACGATTACGCATAATGTGGATGATAATGATGTGGCTATCGCTCGTGAGCGGCAGGTTAACAAACCGGGTTATGCGGAGAAATTACGCAATAAGTTTTCCGAGAAGAAACAGCGGCCGCGAAAGAACTAAGCGGACGCTTTATAGGCTCGCTTAGAAATAAGAGGTTTGATTCTCCTTCAATTGGGTAAATTAAAATTAGGAAATTTGTAAATGCCTAATCCCGATTTGCTAAATTGAAGGAGGTATTACCCTTATGACAGTTACAATGAAAGCGGAAGAACGAAACAGAGGCACAAAATCAGAACGTAAAGGGCTTCGCGCGAAGGGGAAAATTCCGGCAGTTCTATATGGTTCAAAGGTTAGCAGTACTCCTATCGCTATATCAGAAAAGGAGCTTCTGGTGCTTCTTCGCTCTAATCCGCATGCCATTATCGAGATGGATGTGCCGCAGATAGGGAAACAACCCGTTATGATCAGCGAGGTGCAGCGTGATGCTCTTTCCAGAAGTGTTCTGCACGTTGATTTCCATCAAATCAATATGGACGAGCCCGTAACAACGACTGTCCGATTGGATTTTACAGGTGAGTCAGCCGGTGTACAAGCGGGCGGCATTCTGCAAATTCAGCATCACGAAATAGAAATTCGATGCTTGCCAAGGGATATTCCTGCTTCCATTCAGGTGGATATCAGCGCTCTGGAGATTGGAACCAACGTTCTGGTTTCAGAGCTGCAGCTTCCAGCTACTATTGAAATCAAAACGGATATGAATGATGTTTTGGCTACGGTGCTGATGCCTCAGAAAGAAGTTATTGCTGATGATGCGGAAGATGAAAAGGATCAGAAGGCGGAAGCGGTGCCTGCAGGAGCGGCTGATCAAGAGTAAAGCAGCATGCATCTGTCGAATCTGTTGAAGTGAGCCTTGTCTGAGGGCGTGTCGATATGCGATGCGCTCTTTTGTTGTGTCCTTTATCAGGCTTCATGTATGGAGAAAAGTTTGGTATGATCGATTCAAGGAAGGGGAGAAGGTGCAACGTGAAATGGTTTGTAGGCTTAGGGAATCCTGGAACGCCTTATCAATCGACAAGGCATAACATTGGATTTATGGCAGTGGATCGGTTTGCTGACAAGCATGGTATCAAAATTACCCAGAGCAAATGCAAAGCGCTTATAGGCGAGGGAAATGTAAATGGGACTAAGGTTTATTTGATTAAGCCGATGACTTATATGAATTTATCCGGAGAATCCATCCGCGCTTTTATGGACTTTTACAAAGCCTCGATAGAAGATTTAGTCCTCGTGTATGATGATCTGGATACGTCCTATGGACAAATAAGGTTACGCTATCAGGGCAGTGCCGGAGGACATAACGGAATTAAGTCCACTATTCAGCATTTGGGGACACAGTCCTTCTATCGCATCCGGATGGGCATTAATCGGCCTGCTCCCGGATATAATATAGCAGATTATGTATTGTCTTCCTTTTCCAAGGAGGAATTCAAGTCCATGCCGCAAATCCTGGATACGACTTGTGAAGCATTGGAATACACCCTTGATAATCCTTTTGAAAAGACAATGGCAAAGTTTAATGTTTAATTCATTGCTTTTGCTTCGAAGCCAGTCATGGTCTGCTGCGGGATGACGGATTTGGAAATTCGGGCTAAATTCCTCCTTTTTTGGTCATAATGAAGGAAAAGGAGGAGAGTGCTTGTGGGAGTAAAGTATTTTTGCCGTCATTGCCAGACACTGATAGGCGAGTTGGAGCAACAATATATCAGTGAGGAGCTGTTAGGCTTCCATTTCTTGACCCCTGAGGAACGGAGAGATATAATATCGTATAACCCAAATGGGGATGTCACTGTTAAAGTGGTGTGCGACTATTGCAAGGAAGCCTTGGATAGTAACCCGGAGCTGTCGCTTCTTACCAGTCCGCTACAGTAAGGTTTGATTTTAACACGGATTTACAAATGTTGACGGATACCGCCTAGGCTGAATTAATGTCTAGGCGCTTTTTCAGGTACACGGATGGGATATGTATAATCTAGCCCAGGATGGCTCGTCCTTAAAAGACGATGCGACTAATTATCCTTGGGTTGCTTTTGTTAATGGGTGAGAGGGGTGTACGTTTTTGCAGGCTTTAATTCAAGCATTCTCCGCAGATCCTGATTTGCAGAGTATTGTATCGGGCGTACGCTCCGGGATGAGAGAGCAGCTGCTGTCTGGTTTGTCGGGTTCCTCACGACAGGTCATGCTGGCGGCTCTTTATGAGGAGTTACAGCAGCCGTTATTTATCGTGACACATAACATGTTCTCGGCGCAAAAAATATTTGAAGATTTGATCGAGTGTTTGCCTGCCGACAAAGTCTTGTTGTTCCCGGCACAGGAGCTTATGGCTGCGGAAACGGCTGTTGCAAGTCCGGAGATGCTGGCGCAGCGTATTGATGCGTTGACCCGACTGGCAGCCGGATTTCACGGCATTGTCGTTGTTCCCTATGCAGGGATGCGACGCGTTCTTCCGCTCAAAGGGCTGATTGCCGAAGCGAGGATTCCAATCAAGGTGGGCGAGACGCTTCAATTGGATGATTTTATTGCCCGCATGGTTGGACTGGGCTACGAGCGCGTGGAACGTGTCGAAGCAAAGGGTGAGATGAGTGTGCGGGGCGGTATTATTGACTTTTTTCCGCTATATTCAATCCATCCCTACCGGGTCGAGCTGTTCGATGAAGATATTGATTCCATTCGTACCTTTGATGTTACGGACCAGCGTTCTATCGACAAGTTAAATGCTTTAGTGATCACGCCATGCCGTGAGATTATTACGGATGGAAAACGTTTACAAGTTGCGGCCCAGCACGCTTATGATCTGCTGCAGGCTCAACTTGAGAAGATGGCTGATCGGGGAGCCAAGGACCGTCTTCTTGAAGGTGTGGGGCATGAGATTGAAATGATGCGGGAGGGACAATATTTCCCGGGGATTTTCAAATACATCTCTTTACTGTACCCGGAACGGCAAACTCTGCTTGATTATATGCCTAAGGAAACTATTTTGCTGATCGATGAGCCGGCAAGATTGTTGGAAACAGCCAAGCAGCTGGAGCGGGATGAAGCGGAATGGACGACCATGTCGCTTCAGGATGGAAAGAGCATTCCGGCGTTTGTGCTGTCGAAGTCCTATGAAACCTTGCTACAGCGGAAGCCTTATCCGACACTGTATATGTCTTTATTTTTGCGGCAAGTTCCACAAACGCAACCGCAAAATATTGTGAACTTCATGTGCCGGGCTATGCAGAATTTCCACGGTCAAATGAATGTGCTGAAGTCCGAGATGGAACGTTGGAAAAAATCTGGCGCCAAGGTGCTGATTCTGGCCAATGGGGAAGAGCGCGTGGATCGGGTTCGCCGTGTGCTTGCTGATTATAATATCGACGAGCCGACAATTCTAAGGGGAAACTTGCAGGCAGGCTTCGAGCTTCCGAATATTCATTTAGTGGTCATTACCGAAGGGGAAATGTTCACTCAGAAGCAGCGTAAAGCGCGTAAAGTTGATAAAAAAATAGAAAACGCCGAGCGCATCAAAAGCTATCAGGAGCTCAAGGTTGGCGATTATGTGGTTCATGTTAACCATGGTATCGGCAAGTTTGTTGGCATTGGCACACTCGAAATCAATGGAATTCATAAAGATTATTTGCATATTGTGTATGCCGGGGGAGATAAGCTGTCTGTCCCGATTGACCAGATTGACCATATCCAAAAATATGTAGGTTCCGAAGAGAAGGAGCCGAAGATTTATAAGCTTGGCGGTGCTGATTGGAATCGTGTCAAAAGCAAGGCGCGGGCTTCTGTTGAAGACATTGCGGACGACCTGATTAAATTATACGCAGAGCGCCAGGCAACAACGGGATACGGATTCAGCAAGGATACCACATACCAGCAGGAGTTTGAAGGTATGTTTCCTTATGAGGAAACGGTGGATCAACTGCGTGCCATTAGTGAAATCAAAGAGGATATGGAAAAACCGCGTCCCATGGATCGGCTGCTTTGCGGCGACGTTGGTTATGGGAAGACGGAGGTCGCCATCCGCGCTGCGTTCAAGTCAGCCATCGATGGCAAGCAAGTGGCCGTATTGGTGCCGACAACGATTCTGGCGCAGCAGCATTATGAAACATTCCGCGAGCGTTTTTCCGGATACCCTTTTAATATTCAAGTGCTGAGCCGTTTCCGTTCCAAAAAGGAGCAGACTGAGACTATGAAGGGTGTCAAGGCGGGAACTGTGGATGTCGTCATTGGTACACACAGATTGCTGTCAGCGGATGTAAAATTTAAAGACCTTGGACTGCTTATCGTCGATGAGGAGCAGCGCTTCGGTGTGTCGCACAAAGAAAAGCTGAAGCGGCTGAAAATGAATGTAGATGTGCTCACGCTAACAGCTACGCCGATCCCTCGGACGCTGCATATGTCGATGCTTGGAGTCCGTGATTTGTCAGTCATCGAAACGCCGCCAGAGAACCGGTTCCCGGTACAGACCTACGTGGTGGAGCAGAGCAATGCATTAGCTCGTGAAGCTATTGAACGTGAATTGGCTCGTGAAGGACAGGTGTATTATTTGTTCAACCGTGTCCAGGGCATTAACCAGATGGCTGAGCAAATTTCGATGCTTGTCCCTGATGCGAGGGTAACGGTTGCCCATGGCCAAATGTCCGAGCAAGAGCTGGAGAAAACGATTCTCGACTTTTTAGATGGAGAATATGATGTACTGGTCAGCACGAGCATCATAGAAACCGGTGTTGATATCCCGAATGTTAATACATTAATTGTTCATGACTCCGATAAGATGGGTTTATCCCAGCTGTACCAGCTTAGAGGCCGTGTAGGGCGCTCTAATCGGATTGCTTACGCCTACTTTACTTACCAGCGGGATAAAGTGCTGACCGAGGTTGCTGAGAAGAGGCTTCAAGCTATAAAAGAGTTTACAGAATTAGGGTCAGGGTTTAAAATTGCCATGAGGGATTTGTCCATCCGCGGTGCGGGGAATTTACTTGGAGCCGAGCAGCATGGTTTTATTGCATCGGTAGGCTTTGACTTGTATTCCCAAATGCTTGCTGAGGAAATTGCCAAACGGAAGCATGAGATTACAGGCGAAGAGCCGGAAGTAATTAAATCTTGGGTAACTCATTTGGACATCCAATTGGATGCCTATATTCCCGGTGATTATATTTACGATAGCGTGCAAAAAATAGAGATTTACAAAAAGGTTGTAGCCGTTAAATCGTTGGAAGAGGCTGCTGAACTGCATGATGAGCTTGTAGATCGTTTTGGTGATTTGCCGGAAGCTGTGCACAATCTGCTTGCCGTTGCGAGATTGAAGGCATATGGCTCCATGTATGCCATCGAATCCATTTCGCAAAAAGGGCTGGATTATGAGATTAAGATTCATGCGGATCAAACCGGCAATTTGGATGGGCAGTTGTTGTTTAGCATAGCAAGTGAGTTTGAAGGCCGTGTGAAATTGATTGCCGGTCCGCAAATTCATATCCATCTTAAGGGCAAGGGATTGCAGCCGGAGCAATCCATCGAACTGCTCGAAAAATTCCTGAATCAATACAAGCGTGCTTTGAAATCGAAGGGAGAATTGCAAAATGCTGTCAAGTAAATGGATGAAAACAAAAAAGGGGCTTATTGCTGTTTTAGCCGCGGTAACCTTGATTTCGGTGGTTGCTACAGGCTGTGGGAAAAAGGTTGAAGAACCGGCTCCAGGTGCTACAACACCGGCAAAACCTGAAGCGAACCCTAGTGAGGTGCTGGTAACCTACAAGGATGGCGGGAAAGTAACGCGTGGCGAATTCAATACGTTCCTGAATATCAATACTTTTTTCTATAAAGAATATGCACAATACAAAGAGGACCCTGCATTTCAGCAGGATATGATGAAGCAGTTTGTTACATTCCGTGTGCTTTCAGCTCGTGCGGACGATAAGGCGAAAAAGGAAGCGGAAACTAAGGCGAAAGAACAAATGGATCAGATCAAAATGTTTCTTGGCATGCAGGAGGGCGGTTTAGAGAAGCAGCTTAAGGATGCCAGCCTGACAGAAAAGGATATCAATGATTTTATTCTCCGCAGTATGCAAGGAATTGCAGCTATGGAGAGCAAGGTTACGGATCAACAGGTGAAGGATGCGTATGATAAGCATCTTGCGCAGGATAAAAATGCGTATGACATTGCAACGGTCAGCCATATTTTAATTGGAATAATGGATCCGGCCACCCAAAAGGAAAGCCGTTCGAAGGAAGATGCGAAAAAACGCGCAATCGAAGTTCAGGACAAGCTGAAGAATGGCGGTGATTTTGCTGCACTGGCCAAGGAGTACTCCGAAGATCCGGGCTCCAAGGATAAAGGCGGTAAATATGAGAATGCTGAAATTTCTCAGTGGGTTCCTGAATTTAAGAAAGCTGCAATTGAACTGCCTCTAAACCAAGTTAGCGATCCTGTTGAAACCTCTTACGGTTACCATATTATGAAGGTAGAATCCCGTAAAACTAAAACATTCGATGAGGTAAAACCAAGCTTGCGCTCGGAAGCGGCGGAAACGCAAGTGTACGAATTTGTAGAGAAAGAACTGCCTACTTTAATTGAAACTAATAATTTGCCTAAGCCAGCCCCAGCTCCAGCCCCGACCGCGCCAGCAGGAACACCAACTCCTGAGGCACCGAAGGCGGAAACACCGGCTAAGTAATATATTACCAGAGTACCCGAGAGGGTACTCTGTTTTTATTTCTCAAATATGGACATAATGAAGGCAACGACGTCAGCGTCACGGGTACATAAACTCAAAGGGGCTGATCAAAGAGATCAACAACATGGGTTAAATTAGCTCAAATGACGTCTTACATGCAACACATGTATAAGCCGATGGGAATCGAAGAATACTATGGTTACAATATGAAATTCCCTCTACATTGAATAAAACTTTAGCTATCCAGTCGTAACTAACTCTTCAAGGAAAGCGAGGCATCAAGAAACATGAAAGCAACTGGAATCGTTCGTCGTATTGACGATTTAGGAAGAGTGGTTATCCCCAAGGAAATTCGTCGCACATTACGGATAAGGGAAGGGGATCCGCTGGAAATTTTCGTGGATCGCGATGGAGAAGTCATCTTGAAGAAATACTCTCCAATCGGTGAATTAGGTGATTTTGCGAAGGAATATGCGGAATCATTGTATGAGAGCACGAATCATATCACTATGATCACAGACCGTGACAACATCATTGCCGTTGCTGGAGCGTCCAAGAAAGACTATCTGGAGAAATCAATCGGCTCTTTGGTGGAAGCGTGTATGGAAAACCGTAAAACTTCAATGGAAAGCAGTACAGGCCAATATGAGGTTATCAAGGATGTAAGTGATACGTATACCTCTTATGTCATTGCCCCCATTATTGCAGGTGGCGATCCAATTGGATCAGTGGTTCTCTTCAGCAAGGATGAAAATGTTAAGATGGGGCAAATGGAAGTTAAAATGGCTGAAACGGCCGCAGGGTTTTTGGCCAAACAAATGGAGCAGTGAAATAGTAAAACAAATTAAAGGGAGAGATAGAGGAACCTGAAAAGGGGGTCTAGGGATCCCTTTTTTTGTTGTGTCCAGATAGTATATAATAAATGGATTGTAAGAAGGAAAAAGCAGGAAGATGGACAAGCTCTGCTTGCACGAAGGGGAAGCGGGATGAAAGAAGATTCAGAGGCTCAAGGCAAAGAAGGGCAGCAAGCAGGTGCGACTCTGCTGAAAGGAGCAGCTGTTCTAGGTGTAGCTGCTGTTATATCGAAGTTAATTGGAACGATACAGAAAATTCCGCTGCAAAACGTGGCAGGGGATGAAGTGTTCGGTATTTATAATGCGGTTTATCCACTGTATATATTAATCTTGTTTTTGGCAACGGCAGGTTTTCCCATTGTAGTTTCCAAGTTTGTGTCGGAGCATGTATCCGCTGGACGCCATGAGGAGGCTCATCGCGTACTCAAGGTATCGTCAGCGGTACTGGCTGCTACGGGTTTCTTGTTTTTTTTGTTTTTGTTTTGCGGCGCTGATTGGCTGGCAGGATTGATGGGGGCGAGTCAAACAAGTAGAGCTATTCGCAGCGTCTCCTTCGCACTGCTGTTAGTGCCTGTGATGTCTGCGCTGCGCGGGTATTTTCAAGGCTATCAGAATATGATACCTACCGCAGTCTCTCAAGTGGTCGAACAAACCATTCGTGTAGCGACTATGTTTGGACTATTGTTGCTTTTCGTTCATTATGGCTATGGGGCCGATTGGATTGCTGCTGGGGCAACATTTGGCTCGGTAATGGGAGCTGTTGCCGGATTGCTGGTGATGCTTCATTATTACTTGAAGGGGCGGAGGAAAGGAAAAGATAGTTCTCTTCTGAAGACCGCGGCTTTTGCTCCAGCGAAGTCTGGAGAAGTTTGCTATGCAAGGGAAAGCAATAGCAGCCTAATACGCCGTCTTTTACTTTACGCCCTGCCCATTTGTCTCGGGACCATTGCTCTGCCGATACTGACCCTTGTAGATTCGTTTAGCGTGCCCAGGCTGCTGAAGCATCACGGATTGGATGAAATGGGGGCGTTATATCAGTTTGGTCTTTACAATCATGGACTCCCCTTGGTTCAATTGGTCGCAATGCTTGCCTCCTCCATGTCCGCAGCGCTAGTGCCTGCTATAGCTCAGGCGAAGGCTAAGGGGGATTCTGCGCTGCTTCGCAGCCGGACGGAGCAATCGCTTCGTCTAACCTGGCTGATCGGGTTGGCCGCTTCGGTTGGTTTGGCCGTGTTGGCTGAACCGATTAATGTGATGTTCTTCAGAAGCGGTGAAGGATCGTTAGCGATGGTTATTCTTAGCTTTACTGCGCTGTTTAGCATACTCAACATCGTCGCAAGCAGCGTGCTTCAGGGCTTCGGCGCCGTGGCTGCGCCGGCGCTTTACCTGCTCGCCGCGGCGGCGGCCAAAATCGCGGCGAACGCCGCCCTCGTGCCCCGCTGGGGCATCGATGGCGCCGCGACCGCGGCGGTGGCCGCCTACGCGCTCGCAGGCGGCCTCGCGCTCGCCCATGCGCTGCGCGCGACCGGCGTCACGCCGGCGTTCGGCCAGACCGTCATCAAACCGATGCTCAGCCTCGGCTTGATGACGGTGGGCCTGCTCGCCGTGACGCAGGGCTTGCCTGCGCTGCTGGGAGCGCTCCACGTGGGCCTGCCCCCTCGGGGCATGGCCACCGTGGTCTCGCTCGCAGGCGTAGCCGTTGGAGCGCTTGTATACGCGCTCGCACTGCTTCGTCTCGGCGTCGTGTCCTCCGCCGAGCTGGAGCAGATTCCGCAGCTGAGAGGCAAACCTCTCGCGCTGCTGCGCAGAACGAAGCTGCTGCGATAAGAATGGCTTGAACTCCTACTTATCGTGACTTATATTTGCCGCTCTTATCTTTACCCCATTCTCGACCCACTTGAACGAAGGAGGCGAATATTCATGCAACCTCAAATCACAGTTGTCGGTTTAGGCTCCGGCAATGAAGATCAGCTGACGCTAGGCGTCTGGAAGAAGCTGCAGGCAGCGGACAAGCTGTATCTGCGAACGGATCAGCATCCGATGATCGGCATGCTGACAAACAACAATATCGCTTATGAATCGTTTGATGCGTTATATGAAAGTCATGACACCTTCGAGGATGTATATGAGGCAATTGCCGGTGAACTGCTAGCTTTGGCCAAGTCCGCGCCGGCAGATATTATTTATGCGGTTCCCGGCCATCCGATGGTGGCTGAGATGACGGTACAGCTGCTGCGCGACCGTTGTCCGCAGGAGGGTGTAACGCTTGCGCTTCTAGGTGGAGAAAGCTTTCTGGACCAAGCGTTTCTGCGCCTTGGCTTTGATCCGATTGACGGGTTCCAATTGCTTAATGGAACGGTACTATCCGTTCACAGCTTGAACCCGCAGCTGCATACAGTGATCGGTCAAGTGTATGACACTTTTACAGCATCAGATGTGAAGCTGACCTTAATGGAGCTGTACCCGGACGATATGGAAGTCGTGGTCGGACATGCTTTGGGTGTAGCAGATGAAGAAAAAATACATCGCATACCGCTGTTCGAGCTGGATCATCTACAGGATTACGGCAATCTGTCGCTTGTCTGGATTCCGCGAACGGATGAGGATAAGCTTCGCAACCGGACCTTTGCCCGTCTGCATGAAATTGTGGCAATTCTTCGCAGCCCGGAGGGCTGTCCTTGGGATCGGGAGCAGACGCATCAATCCTTGCGCAAAAATTTAATAGAGGAAGCCTACGAGGTTTTGGAAACATTCGATGAAGAAGATCCTGATCATATGGCTGAGGAATTGGGGGATCTATTGCTGCAAATAATGCTGCACTCCCAGATTGAAGCTGAAGAAGGCGGATTTACAGTACTGGACGTCATTGAAGCTTTAAATAAGAAGCTGATTCGCCGCCACCCTCATGTTTTTGGAGAGGCTTTGGCCGGGGATGCGGATGAAGCTCTTCAAAACTGGCAGCAGATTAAACAAGAAGAGAAACGTCAAAAAGGGATTGATCCTGACGAGCTTCCTTTGCTGAGCGGTGTTCCCCGTGAGCTGCCGGGCTTGATGAAGGCTTATAAGCTTCAGAAGAAGGCTGCTGCTGTGGGTTTTGACTGGAGCCGATTGGATGAAGTGTTGGAGGTTGTCGAATCAGAGCTGGCAGAAGTGAAAGAAGCGATAGCTCAATTTTCGAAAAAAGAGCAGCAGGAAGAGCTTGGAGATTTGCTGTTTTCGGTTGTTAATCTGGCCCGTTTTCTTAAAATTGAGCCAGAGGAAGCTATGTCTGGCGCCAATCGCAAATTTTTTGAGAGATTCGGGTATATAGAGCGGCAACTGCGTTTAAAGGGCAAAAATTTTGACCAAACTGATCTACAAGAGATGGAATCTTTGTGGCAGGAAGCAAAAAAAGTTTTATATATCGACAATAACTAGCAGGAATTTCCTGAAAAACAAAGAATACATAACATAGAGTTATTTTGAGGAGGAAAAGTATCCATGAACAAAACAGACTTGATCAGCAACATTGCAGAAAAAAGCGGTTTGACCAAGAAGGACGTGGAAACCGTTCTTAACAACTTCTTGGGCGAAGTAACCGATGCTTTATCTACTGGTGACAAAGTTCAACTAATCGGTTTTGGAACATTTGAAATTCGCAAACGTTCCGGACGTACTGGACGCAATCCTCAAACAGGTAAAGAAATTACAATTCCTGAGTCAAAAGTTCCGGCTTTCAAAGCAGGTAACAAGCTTAAAGAAGCGGTAAAATAATGCGGCTTGATAAATTTCTCAAGGTTTCCCGGTTAATCAAGCGGCGCACCGTTGCTAAGGATGTATCCGATCAAGGGCGTGTCTGGATTAATGGGAAAGACTCAAAACCAAGCAGTGCCGTCAAGGTCGGCGATGAATTGAAAATTCAATTCGGGCAAAAGAGCGTGACGGTTCGTGTGGAACAACTTGCCGAATCTACCCGCAAGGAAGATGCGGCGAACATGTACACTCTGCTTAAAGAAGAAATGCACAAAACCGAATTATGGCAAAGCCAGGGAGACTGACGAGTTCAGTCTTCTTTTTTTTGTAGTTCTATTCTTGGACATCCCCCCATATTTTTAAGTAAACAAGCTTTGTTCTTGGGGTTAGGTTTTTGTCAAGTTGGTGGAGCGGAGGGTTAGTGTGACGGTCGGAGAGTTTACGTGTCGCCTTTGAAAACGGATTTTTACCAGCGACCGGAGGCCGTAGCACTAACCTGGAGACTCCACGCTTTCTTGACAATAACGTTCCCAATACAAAGCTGCCAGGAGGGATCGTCCATGGCAATCGAGCCGGGAAAAGTGAAGCGACAAGAAATAAAAATGCTCAATCGCAAGCTGCTCGAAGTGTCCGGAGTTATGAACGTAGAAAGCTTTGACAGCGAAGAGTTTTTGCTGGAAACCGAATTCGGGTTTCTTATGATCAGAGGTCAGAACCTGCACATTAAAAACTTAAGCCTCGAGCAGGGGCTGGTGGCGATTGAAGGATTAGTGAACGAGCTGGCCTATGTTGACGCAAACTCCCAAGGGAAATCCAAGGGATTATGGGGCAAGCTCTTTAAGTGACACTGCAAACTCAGTTTGTTACGATGGGCATGATGCTGCTGGGGGGGTTATCCTTAGGGGGATTGTTTGATTTGTACCGGGTGCTTGCAAGCCAGCTAAAGGCGCCGCGGTATGCTTACTACCTCCTGGATCTCGTGTTTTGGCTCATCGGAACCTTGCTTGTATTCAAGCTTTTGTATGCAAGCAATTTAGGACAAGTGCGGATGTTCATTTTTGTTGGTTTGCTGCTAGGAATTGCTGTGTACTTTATGCTGTTCAGCCGAGCGGTCGTCCAAATGATTCTATGGATGATTCGGTTTGTTCGAGCTTTGATCCGTATAGGTAAACGCACAATTGAAATTTTGATAATAAAACCTATCGTATGGATGTATAGGGCAACTATTATAATTTTAGGATTTTTATTAGCCATAGCTATTTTCCTGTATAAAATTATGTTACAATTGCTTTATCCTGTGTGGAAACTGTTATGGTGGCTAAGTAAGCCGCTAATCCGTCGGATTCACATTCCTTCATGGATAAACAAATCAGGTCAAGCGGTCTCGTCGTTTATTCGGCGGCTTTTTGGTCGGACGTAGGAGGGTTTTACAGCTATGAATTCTGCCCGATTGGCAAGCAACAATACCAAGCCGTTTAACAAAGGCTCTTATCGCAGACGCCGATTGGTCATGATTGTTCTTGCTTGCTTTCTAAGCTGGGCTGGAGTCACTCTGTGGAATCAAATCGGTAAAATCAATGACAGAAGCGAGAAACTAACCGCATTGGAGCAGAAGTACAAAGAAACGCAGCAGACCAATGGGATTACGAAACGTGAAATTGTTCGGTTGAACGATCCAGAATACGTAGAACAAAAAATTCGAAAAGAGTTACATTATGTTAAGCAGGGAGAAACCCTGTTCTATGTACCTAAGGAACAGAAGAGATAGGCACGATAGCGCTATCAAACCTTTAGTTGACCATATTGTAGCTGTACGTTATAATCTGCATTGTCAGGGTTTCGTTAACTATTTAAGGGAGGAACATTTTACTTTATGGCAATTGAAGTCGGCAGCAAGCTGGAAGGAAAGGTTACGGGCATTACTCACTTTGGGGCGTTTGTTGAACTGCCTGAGGGCGGTACGGGCCTGGTGCATATCTCGGAGATAGCAGATAACTATGTTAAGGATGTCAACGATCATCTTAAGTTGAATGACATGGTTACCGTTAAAGTGATTAATGTTGACAAGGATGGCAAAATCGGCCTATCGATTAAACAAGCGGTAGACAAACCGGTTGAAGCTCCAAGGCCCCCTCGTTTTGAAAGACAAGGTGGCGGACCCGGCGGACCTGGCGCTGGCGGCGGAGATCGTGGAGGTCGCCCTGGTGGTGGATTTGGCGGCGGTGGCCGTGGAGGCGGTTTTGGCGGCGGCGGCGGTGGAGACCGTGGAGGCCGAGGCGGTGGATTTGGCGGCGGCGGCCGTGGAGGCAAACCTCCTGCTGGTAAACCTACATTCGAAGACAAAGTATCGCGCTTTCTAAAAGATAGCGAGGAACGCATCTCGTCCCTGAAGAAGAACACCGAAGGGAAACGTGGAGGCCGAGGCGCTAGACGCGATTAACTATAGCATATGCAGCCGTTTGGGCGGAATTCGCCTGCACGGCTTTTTAGTTATTTGAAGCTATTGGCAGCGAAATCACCCCTGATTGTTGCTTGACAAAATGTCCAGGCCTATTATATACTCATGCTTGTTGTGGCGGTGTAGCTCAGCTGGCTAGAGCGTACGGTTCATACCCGTAAGGTCGGGGGTTCGATCCCCTTCGCCGCTATTGTAAGATGAAAAAAAGGCGCCTTGCCGAGAACTTTGATTCCGGCGGGGCGTTTTTTGTGTTGAATAGCTTCTTTGGATTTGGAGCTTTTGTCGTATATTATTATGAATAGAGTGAATCGACAACATCTAACGGCAATAACGTACGTTTAATAGACCTTTGTTATGAAGTATTGAGAAGAAGCAGCTATTACAAAAATTATTGAAAACGCTTTCAAATATAGGGGCGGCGGGTTTTCGTCATTAGCGCGTCAGTCTTGATTTTTGTCGGAAAAAACTTTATACCTACCAACTCATTCTGACAAACTTTATAATAGAGTGCCGTTATACTAAGACCACTAATAGGCTATGGGTGGTGTTCATAAAGTATGCAAAGAAAATCAGGTTTCAGTCACGTTGGGCTTACATGGAACAGATGGAGTCAGAAAGCGAAGCAGAAGACGGCGAGCGTGTTGCTGGAGAATCGGCTGGTACAGTCGGTGAACACTAAGAAGTGGTCAATCTTGTTATTGTTAATGGCATTTTTGCTAGGCAGAGCTATGATTCTTGATCAGTTATCTCCGTTTGCGATTGCATTTTTTGCTGTTGTGTATTTTTTGCGGCGAGAGCTTCTGTTCATGACTGGATTCTTCCTGGTTTTGGGCGGCTTACTCTCGGGAGATCCCCAGCATACCAGCTACATGGTGTCAGAAATACTCGTGTTTGTACTTATCCAGAAAGGTGTGGAAAGGTTTGAGCGCTCAGATATTTCGTATTCCCCCGTGATTGTTTTTGTATCGGTTTTTCTCGTTCAATTGTTCGTGCATCTCGTTTCAACGGAATTGAGCTGGTACACCTTTATGTTGACCGGGGTCGAGGCGATGCTGAGCTTAATATTAACCCATATCTTTTTGCAAGCCGTCCCTGTATTTACCCTTACCCGCAAAAACTACAGTTTAAAAAACGAGGAGGTCATCTGTCTTATCATTCTGCTTGCCTCCGTAATGACGGGAACAGTTGGTTGGTCGATCGGGTCTGTCACTGTGGAGCATGTGTTATCGAGATATCTTATCTTACTATTCGCGCTAGTCGGAGGAGCGCCTCTGGGAGCTTCGGTCGGTGTCATTACAGGGTTAATCCTGAGCCTTGCTAACTCCAATGCCATTTACCAGATGAGTTTGCTGGCATTTGCTGGGATGCTCGCTGGTTTGCTAAAAGAAGGCAATAAGCTCGCCGTGGGGCTAGGGATGTTGCTTGGTTCTTCGATTCTCTCTTTTTATATTGGCAATCAAGCTGAAGTCATTAATTCTACTTGGGAATCAGTAGCGGCTGTCCTGCTATTTCTCCTCACCCCTAGAGGGGTCATTGATACATTGGCCAAATACGTGCCGGGTACTCAGGAAAATTTGAAGTCTCAACATGATTATGCGAAAAGAGTAAGAGATATTACAGCAAATCGTGTGGAGCAATTCTCGGAGGTATTCCGCCAGCTCTCCAAAAGCTTTAAGCAAATTACCGTAGACTCCCAGCCGAGGCAGAAGGAAGAGGAAGTCGGGCATTTTATGAACTCGGTGGCTGAACGATCATGCTCCTCTTGCTGGAAACGAAATCAATGCTGGAATGATAAATTTTATCAAACGCATAAGTTCATGACCGATATGATGACAGAAGTCGAGCTTAGGGAGGAGATGGGCCGAAAAGATATTTTACCGCAATGGAAGAAGGTCTGCGTCAAGCCCGATCAGGTGCTCACAGTGATGAAACAGCAGTATAGCCTATACCGAAATGATCAGCATTGGAAAAAACAAATTATCGATAGTCGTCAATTAGTAGCCGATCAGCTATTCGGTGTGTCACAGGTTATGGAGGATTTGGCTAAGGAAATCAAACGAGAGGGGCAGGAGCTGTTTTTACAGGAGGAGCAAATACGAATTGGACTGGAGGAGTTGGGGCTATCTATTCACAGTATTGATATCATCAGCTTGGACGAAGGGAACGTGGAAATTGAAATCATCCACCAGTATACAAGGGGGTTTGACGAATGCCGTAAAATTATAGCTCCTTTATTGACGGACATATTAGGTGAGCATATCGCGGTGAAAAATGAACAGATGTTGGAGCGAAAGGAAGGTTACAGCACCGTAGTGTTCGGATCAGCCAAGGAGTATGAGGTAGAGACGGGGATTGCCGCGGCGGCAAAAGGAGGAGATCTGCTGTCAGGGGACAGCTTCAGTACGGTGGAGCTTGGTAATGGGAAGTTTGCTGTTGCGTTGAGCGACGGCATGGGCAATGGGGAACGGGCGCGAGCGGAAAGCAGCACCGCACTTACGATTCTGCAGCAGCTGCTGCAGTCAGGCATGGATGAAAAGTTGGCGATCAAATCGGTTAATTCTGTGCTCATGCTGCGATCCTCTGACGAAATGTATGCAACAGTCGATGTGGCCATTATTGATCTGTACAATGCTCATACGACTTTTTTGAAAATTGGCTCCACACCCAGCTTTATCAAACGAGGAGGCGAAGTGTTTCCCATTACGGGTAATAATTTACCGGTAGGTATTCTTCACGAAATTGACGTCGATTTGGTGAGCCTGCCGCTGCAGCCAGGTGATATTCTGATAATGATGACTGACGGCATTTATGATGCGCCAGGACATGCCGTCAATAAAGATATATGGATGAAGCGATTGCTTACAGAAATCGATACGGAATCGCCGCAGGAATTTGCGGACATTTTGCTGGAGAGGATTGTACGGTATCACCATGGCGAAATATATGACGATATGACGGTTGTTGTAGCGCGTTTGGAGAAATATCAACCGGAATGGGCCACGTTCAGCTGGCCAGGAATGCAGCGTATCGAGCGGCCTAAAACGGTTAGTTAATGTGAAACGGTTTTCATAGCTCTACTAGACGCAAATAAGAGATCTGACATAACAAGGACATCCGATTTCTTTTCGGATAGTCCTTGTTTGAGTTCGATTCCCAAGTTTAGGAAACTTGCAAAGTGGAAAAACTGATAGGAATGGTAGGATCCATTCGATGCTTGCTCTTGGGAGGGAACAGAAATGAAACAGATTATACTTATTACCGACGGCTGTTCAAATGTAGGGATTAGTCCGGTTATTGCAGCTGCGAATGCGAAAGTGGAAGGCATTACCGTAAATGTCATAGGGCTCTTGGATTCCGGTTTGCTGGGAGAGCATGGTTCCGAGGAAATCAATGAAATCGCGCTGGCAGGCGGAGGAATGAGTCGAATAGTTACGACGGCCCAGCTATCTCAGACGGTTCAGATGATGACTCGAAAGACAGTTGCCCAGACGATTCAGCAGGTGATTGGCAAGGAGCTGCAGCATATATTAGGAGACTCCAAAATCGAAAGCTTACCCCCGGATAAGCGTTCACAAGTCGTTCAAGTTCTGGATGATCTAAGTGAAACCACCACTTTGAAGGTTGCGCTGCTGATTGATACGAGCGCAAGTATGAAACCCAAGCTGCAAGCTGTCAAAGAAGCGATTTATGATTTGCAGCTTAGTCTGCAAGCTCGATCGGGTGTGAGCGAGACTGCAGTATTTCATTTTCCGGGTTCTCCTTCATCACGGCTTGATGTGGAAATGGACCTGGATTGGACACGAGACCTTGCAAATTTGAACCGTTTGTTCTATAAATTAAACATGAAGGGTACGACACCTACGGGGCCTGCGCTTCTAAAAGTAATTCAACTCATGACAAGCGGCATTGCTGACGATAAAATCAGTAAAGAAGGCGATGAAGCGAATCCTGGGCGAGCGTCAGGGCGCACGCCTGCAGGCAAGGAAGGGATACTGGGTGATTACGTCGTTTGAGCAAGACCTACATACAGGTAAAATCATCATCGGAAAATGGAACAAGGCACAGTACCGTGTTGAACGAATGCTTGGGGCAGGAGCTAACGGAAAAGTCTATCTCGTGATGAAGGGAAAGCTCCAGTATGCCATGAAAATAGGCTTTGATGCAGTGGATCATCAATCGGAGATCAATGCACTTAAGGAGCTCTCGAAGTCGAATACATCGTTTCGTCATTATTTGCTGGATGTGGATGATTACGAGGAGAACGGCGTTAATCTACCCTTCTATGTAATGCGCTATATTAAAGGACAGTCCATGACTGACTTCATATGGCGAAACGGACGGGATTGGATCGGTTTAATTGGGACCAATATGCTTCGCAAGCTGGTGGAGCTGCATGGGCAAGCCTATATTTTTGGCGACATCAAAGTACAAAATATGCTTGTGTCCGGTTATGGTGATGTTGAATTGATTGATTTCGGCGGGGTTACTGCTAAAGGCCGTTCGGTTAAGCAGTTCACAGAGGTGTATGATCGCGGCTATTGGGGAGCCGGGACCCGTTCAGCAGATGAGGCCTACGACTTGTTTGCTTTTGCCGTGCTAATCATCAGCAGTGTGGAGACAGAGCAGAGAATGAAGGGGATGGATAAGCTGCTGCCGCAAAATCGAAGCGTGGATATTCTTATCAACATGCTTCAGTCAAATCCGGCACTACGGCAGGTTGCTCCAATGCTTCGTAAAGCGCTGCTTGGGCAATATTCGACTTCGAAGCAAGCTTTGGCTGATTGGCGCAGGCAAGGGTACGGCAAACCTTCACTCACGGCCCCCAAGAAGGGCAGCCTGTCCTCTTTGCTGAAATTATGTTTCACCCTCTCTTTATTAATGTTTGGACTAGCTCTATATTTTTATTGGCCATCGTAATGCTTGTTGTTTCGAGGAAAGGAATTGAACAATGGATTTAGTGTCCAGGGTTGAACAGGAAATCAGAGCGGAACGCCTTTTTGAAGTAGGGGACAGTATCGTAGTTGCGGTATCGGGGGGGCCGGACTCCGTAGCTTTGCTGCATGTCCTTTTTGCGTTGTCTGAACAATGGAAGTGGCGCTTAAGCGTAGCCCATCTTAATCACGGGTTTCGAATTGAGGAATCGGAGCGGGAGGCGGCGTTTGTGTCGGAATTGGCGGCAAGGCTTGGTCTGCCCGTAGAAATTGCTCATGTCAGTGTTCCGGAGTATATTAAAGAAACGGGCAAAAATTCTCAAAGCGCAGCCAGAGAGATCCGATACCGGTTTTTACACGAGGCGGCTGTACGGTTTAAGGCAAATCGAATTGCTCTCGCGCATCATGCTGACGATCAAGCTGAGACTGTTCTTATGCGCTTGCTCCGCGGTACCGGGCCGTCAGGACTGACAGGAATTCCAAAACGCCGCGAGGAAAAAGAATTGGAACTTGTTCGCCCCTTGCTCCGTATATATAAAACAGAAATATTAGATTATTGCCGCAATCAGCATTTATCCTATTGTATCGATAGCAGTAATCTGGACAGCAAGTATGTTCGCAATGAAATAAGACTGGAGCTGATGCCTTCGCTTCAGAAGCAGTATAATGAACAACTGCCTCAGGCGCTTAATCGGTTATCGGAGCTAATGACTGCTGAAGACGACTATATGCAGGCGCAGGCAAGGGCTCTATTAGTAGAGGGCGTGGCTAAAGAAAGCGATTGCGCCAAATGGTCAAGAAATTGGTTCGCAGGGTTACATGTTGCTTTACAAAGGCGTTTGATTAAACTAATATTAAATTATCTTGGCTTAGACCCTGATTCGATAGATTTCCTGAAGCTGGAGAAGATGCGGGAAGCTATTGTTAAGGTTGAACCTTCCAATATACGTTTAAATATTGGGGGCAGCCTGATTCTGACCAGGGAATATGATAGGGTTTATCTACATAATTATGTGGTACCACCTATCCCTTTTTCTCACTCATTCGAGCCCGGCCAGAACCATTTGGAAATACCGGAAATAGGTGTGAGCCTGGAATGCACATGGTTGGACCGCGAGCGATTCAATAAGGCGGCAGTGCCGATTTCAGATAATCCATACACGGCTTGGTTTGATGCGGATCAGCTGCAGCAGCCATTAGAAGTACGAAGCCGCAGGGATGGAGACCGTATGAGCCTGTTCGGATTAAACGGTTCAAAAAAAGTAAAAGATATTTTTATTGATGCCAAAATTCCGCCGAGCTTACGTACTAAGGTTCCAATTATAACCGATGGTCACGGCCGTATTATTTGGTTATCTGGTGTTCGAAGGTCATCGCTTTCAACAGTTACTGACTCGACCCGACTGATTTTGTATATGAAGCTTCACATGCCGGAGGGATTAACTTTTAGCATGTCAAGATAGTATAAATAATTGTGTAATTATTCTAGTAGGAGGTTCTCTCTTGCAAAAAGACATTCAAGAAATACTTTACAGTGAGCAAGAAATTCAAGACAAAGTAAAGGAGATGGGCCAGCAGCTAAGCCAAGATTTTGAAGGGCGCAATCCATTGGTTATTTGTGTGCTGAAGGGAGCGTTTATTTTTATGGCTGATTTGGTTAAACAAATCACCATACCTTTGGAGCTTGATTTTATGGCGGTTTCAAGCTATGGGCAATCCACTAAATCTACAGGAGTCGTAAAAATCATCAAAGATTTGGACATTTCGGTAGAGGGTCGTCATGTTCTAATTGTTGAGGACATTATCGACAGTGGCCTCACATTGAGTTATTTAATCGATGTGCTGGAGCGCCGTAATGCATTATCGATTACCGTTGCCGCATTATTTGATAAACCTGCGCGTAGAACGGTCGATTTAGATGCAGACTATAAAGGGTTTGTTATCCCTGATGCATTTGTTGTTGGGTACGGTCTCGATTATGCGGAAAAGTACCGCAACCTGCCGTATGTAGGCATTTTGAAACCTGAGGTGTACTCCCATTAGCATTTCTTGTGATGCCAAGACGTGCTGTGGTACAATAAACAAAGTTGCCGTTTTTGAGAGGAGGTAGGGGATGAATCGAATCATTCGCAATACAGGCTTTTATTTGCTTATTTTTTTGGTCACTGTCGGTATCGTTCACTTTATCAGCACACAAAATGATCAGAAAGACGCGATTAGCTACGATAAGCTCCGACAGGCCTTAATAGAAAAAAATGTAGAATCGGTCAGTGTGAAGTTTGACGGATATACATACTTGGTTCGCGGTAAATACAAAAATCCGCCTACGCCGGATAAGAAAAATTTCGAAACCCGTGCACCTTTTGACCAAGAAGTTATCCAGATGATCGAAAAGGGCGAAGTTCCGACCATTAATGTTGAAAAAATGGAAGGAGACAACGTTTGGATCAGCTTCCTTACCTCCATTATTCCGTTCGTTATTATTTTCATCCTGTTCTTCTTCCTGTTAAACCAGGCGCAGGGTGGCGGCGGTAAAGTAATGAACTTCGGGAAGAGCCGCGCTAGGCTGTATAATGAAGAGAAGAAGCGCGTGACCTTTGAAGATGTGGCGGGGGCCGATGAGGAGAAACAAGAGCTTGTAGAAGTTGTAGAGTTTTTGAAGGATCCTCGGAAATTTGCTGCTGTAGGAGCTCGAATTCCTAAAGGGGTATTATTGAATGGTCCTCCGGGAACAGGTAAAACCTTGCTGGCACGTGCTGTTGCAGGTGAAGCAGGCGTTCCATTCTTCAGCATAAGCGGTTCCGACTTCGTGGAAATGTTCGTCGGTGTCGGCGCATCCCGTGTACGTGACTTGTTTGAGAATGCCAAGAAGAATGCTCCTTGTATTATATTTATAGACGAGATTGATGCTGTAGGTCGTCAGCGTGGCGCCGGTTTAGGCGGCGGACATGATGAGCGCGAGCAGACACTTAACCAGCTCCTCGTGGAGATGGATGGTTTTGGCGCCAATGAAGGTATTATCATTGTTGCTGCAACAAACCGGCCGGATATTTTGGACCCAGCGTTGTTGCGTCCAGGTCGTTTTGACCGTCAGATTACGGTTGATCGCCCGGATATCAAGGGCCGTGAAGCGGTACTGAAAGTGCATTCTCGCAACAAACCGCTTAATAAAGATGTTAAGCTTGAAGCATTGGCACGTTATACAACAGGCTTTACCGGTGCCGATTTGGAAAATTTAATGAACGAAGCGGCGCTGATTGCAGCACGCCGTAATCGTAAAGATATTTCAATGGAAGAGCTGGACGAAGCCTTCGACCGTGTCGTTGTAGGTACGCAGAAGAAGAGCCGGGTTGTCAGCGAACGTGAGAAACGCATGGTCGCTTTCCATGAAGCGGGACATACTATTGTCGGTTACCATGTGGAAAATGCGGAAATGGTTCATAAGGTCACGATTGTTCCGAGAGGACGCGCTGGCGGTTATGTAATGATGCTCCCTAAAGATGGCGAAGACCGTATGATGAACACCAAGACCGAGCTTCTTGATAAAGTAACAGGTCTCCTTGCGGGTCGTGTGTCTGAAGAAATGTTTATTGGCGAAGTTGGAACTGGCGCTTACAGTGACTTCCAACGTGCAACGACTATTGTTCGTAAAATGATCATGGAGTACGGAATGAGCGATAAGCTGGGTCCGATGCAATTCGGTAACGTACAAGGGCAAGTATTCCTTGGCCGTGATCTGGGACATGAGCAGAATTATAGTGATGCTATTGCATACGAAATCGACCAGGAAATGCAGACGATTATCCGCAGCTGTTATGCTAACGCAAAGGCAACACTTGAGAAGTATGCGGATCAGGTTCGCCTGATTGCAGAAACTTTGATTGTGAAGGAAACGTTGGAGAAGGATCAGATCAAACAGTTAATCGATACCGGTAAATTAGACGAGGTCAGCTCCACGGATGTGAAGGTTAACATTCAAAGCCAGCAGACAACGGCTGAAGCCAACAAGCTGGATTTCGATAAAGCTGCTGATCCAGGCGATGACGAGAAGAAAGAATCTTAATTTTACTATTAGAAATAAGCCGGGGCATTTTCCAATGCTTCCGGCTTTTTCTTCATTAGAGAAGGTTAAATATCGACTTCAGACGAGAAACTAGTCCTAAGGGAAAGAACGAGGAATAAGGCCGACTGATAATAGTAAATTCGGGCTAATTTGTGGTTATTTAAGCATTGACACCACCAAGGATGTTGTGTAAATTAGGTGTAAATCTTTAAATATTATGTGAACATTTTCACTAGGTAATTTGCAGTTAATAAAGGGGACCAGGACGGAAGGGACGGTGTGAAGATGGAAGCTTTGGCTTTAGAGCGTAAAGAGGAACAAAAGCGTGAGCTTAAGGAAAGAATTCTTCAATTGAAGAAAGAGCGTAATGCCATTATTCTTGCTCATTATTATCAGCGTGATGAAATTCAAGAGGTAGCAGATTTTAGGGGCGACTCCTTTTTATTGGCACAAAAAGCGGCATCAACCGATGCTGATGTTATAGTGTTCTGTGGTGTGCATTTTATGGGAGAAAGCGCTAAGATTTTGGCTCCGACCAAAACTGTCTTAATACCGGATGAGCGGGCTGGCTGTCCGATGGCCGATATGGTTAATGTGGATGGACTGCGCGCCTTAAAGAAGCAGCATCCGAATGCCAAGGTAGTTGCTTACATCAATACATCGGCCGATGTTAAATCAGAGACGGATATTTGCTGTACTTCAGCTAATGCGATTAAAGTAATCGAATCTGTTGATTCGGATGAAATCATCTGGGTACCGGATAAAAATTTGGGTGATTACGTATCCAAGTTTACCGACAAAAAAGTAATCATTTGGGAAGGGTATTGCAATACCCATGATATGCTCACTGTAAAAGATGTGGAGGAAATGAGAGCTCAGTATCCGAATGCCAAGTTTGTTGTTCATCCGGAGTGCCGTCCTGAAGTAGTTAAGCTGGGAGACTTTGTCGGCAGTACTACAGCGATTATTAAATATTGCAAAGAATCCGAACATCAGGAGTTTATTGTTGGTACTGAAGACGGTACAGGATTCCAACTAAGGTTGGATAGTCCGAACAAATCATTCCATTTTGCCACTAAATATTTGGTTTGCCCTAATATGAAGGTAAATAATTTGAAAAAGGTAGTACGCTGTCTTGAAACCATGCAGCCGCAAATATATGTGCCGCCACATGTCGCAGATCAAGCCAGAGCATCCCTGGAACGCATGCTGCTAGTGAAGTAGCATGCGTTACTCTCTTGTAAGAAGAGGTGAGCCTAACTATGATTCCACGTTATCTTGTAGATTTTGATATTAATGAATTGCCTCAAGTGCATATTGAAGTAATGGTGATCGGCGCGGGAATCGCCGGTCTTTTTACCGCTATAAAGGCTAGTGAAAAGTATAAAGTGCTTATGGTTACCAAGAAGTCTCTTCTTGATAGTAATACCCGCTATGCACAAGGCGGGATTGCTGCGGTTATTTCAGATGAGGATTCACCTGCCTATCACCGTCAGGATACTTTGGTTGCCGGAGCGGGATTATGTTCGCCATCTGCTGTCGATGTGCTGGTTCATGAAGGACCTGCAGGTGTTAAGGATTTAATACATATGGGGACACAGTTTGATTTGGAAAATGGTGAGTTTGCTCTTACGAAGGAAGGGGCGCACAGCCAACGGCGTATTTTACACGCACATGGCGACGCTACCGGCGCTGAGATCGTTCGTGCTTTGTCAGAGAAGACGAAGCTGGATCCGAATATTGAAGTTTGGGATGATCATTTTGTTATTGATTTGATCACTGAGGATGGCGAGTGTCTGGGTGCTTTAGTTCAAAGGCAGGACGGTCAGAAGTTATTTGTGAGAGCGAATGCAACTATCCTCTGCACAGGCGGAGCTGGGCAATTGTACCGCTATACAACGAATCCGGATATTGCTACAGGTGATGGTATCGCTATAGCTTACAGGGCTGGGGCTTTAATCCAGGATGTTGAGTTTATTCAGTTCCACCCGACGGCTTTATGTTATCCGGGAGCTCCAAGGTTTCTCGTATCGGAAGCGGTTCGCGGTGAAGGCGCTATCTTGCGCAATATTAAGGGCGAGCGCTTTATGGAGAAGTATCACCACCAGTTGGAGCTGGCTCCGAGGGATATTGTTGCCCGTGCTATCGTAGATGAGATGGAAGAGACGAGGTCTACGTTCGTCTACATTGACTTTACCCATGAATCGGAAGAAACGGTTAAACATCGGTTTCCTACGATCTATGAGTTTTGTTTGAATTATGGATTGGATTTATCCTCCGATTGGATCCCTGTGGCGCCAGCAGCTCATTATATGATGGGTGGCGTGAAGACTGACCTGTACGGGGAGACGGAAGTCAGGCGGTTATTTGCATGCGGGGAAGTTTCATCGACAGGTGTGCATGGAGCGAACCGTTTGGCCAGCAATTCGTTATCGGAAGCCATTGTGTTTGGACGCAGGATTGTGGAACGTATTCACCAACTGAAGCCTTTGGAACAAGCCAAGGTAACAGCAGTGGATAAAAAAAGAACAGAGCATGCGCAGCAGCCTATTGTAGAGAAGAAACTAAAGCTTCAAAAGATCATGCTGCGATATGCCGGATTGAAGCGTACGGCGATAGGTCTTCAAAAGGGCTATGATGAATTGCGCCGCCAGCTGTCTATATTCGATACGAGCTTGACCAAACGTGAGGATTATGAGTTTGCCAACCTGCTGACCTGTGCTCTATTGACCACTGAGGCTGCCTTGATTAGGGAAGAAAGCCGTGGGGGACACTATCGGGAGGACTTTGCTGAGAAGGATGACCTATTGTGGAGGAAACACACTGTTTTCAGCCGCGAGCAGGGCATTACGGAGGGACATATGGATGTATGAACTGCAGATGGAAATTATAAATAAAAATCTTCGGTTATGGCTGGAAGAAGATATAGGCATGGGCGATGTAACTACCATGACCACCATTGCGAAGGAGAGCCGTGCCAAAGGTATTATTCACATGAAGGATAATGGCATCATAGCGGGTTTGCAGATTGCAGAGGCTGTATTTGCATTGGTCGATCCCGAGCTGGAATTCAAAGCGAAGGTACAAGAGGGACAGACCGTAAGTTACGGCAATATAGTAGCTGAAGTATCTGGCAGTACGCGCAGCATCCTTCTCGGCGAACGTCTTGCTTTGAATTTAATGCAGAGGATGTCGGGGATTGCCACACGTACCAAGCAGTATGTCGATGCCTTGGAAGGATTGCCGGTCCGCCTGGTAGATACGCGAAAAACAACACCAGGACACCGACTGCTTGAAAAGTATGCGGTTCGTGTCGGCGGCGGCCACAATCATCGGTTTGGTCTTTACGACGCTGTCATGATCAAAGACAACCATATTAAAGGCTCTGGCGGTATCATAGAAGCCATTCGAGCTGCCCGTTCCCAAATTCCGCATACAATGAAGATTGAGATAGAAGTTGAAAGCATGGAGCAGCTGGAGCTGGCTTTGTCAGCCCAACCGGATATCATTATGCTGGATAACATGAAGCCGGAGCAAATGCGAGCAGCGGTTGCACGCATTAAATCGCAAGCTGCGCATATTCTGGTAGAAGCATCAGGTTCCATCACATTAGAAACGATAAAAGCCGTTGCCGAAACGGGCATTGATGTTATATCCGTCGGCCGATTGACGTATTCTGTTCAAGCTCTCGACATTAGTTTAGATCTAAATGAGCAGAAGGGGGTACAGTCGTGATTTTGGTCGTAGATGTGGGTAATACCAACATTGTATTAGGCATCTACAAGGGGAAGCAGCTGCTGCATGATTGGCGTTTAAGCACGAATCGTTCGGCAACGGCTGATGAGTACGGAATGACGATGTACAATTTATTCCGGCATGCAGGTATTTCATTAGATCAAGTGAATGGCGTAATAATTTCATCCGTTGTACCGCCATTAATGTTTGTCCTGGAGCAATTGTGTGTAAAATACTTGAAGAAAGCCCCGCTGATTGTAGGTCCGGGTATCAAAACAGGGCTCAACATCCGTTATGAAAATCCCCGGGAGGTTGGTGCTGACAGGATTGTGAATGCGGTCGCAGCTATCGAGCAATATGGGGCGCCTTGTATCGTGGTTGATTTCGGGACGGCAACCACCTTCGACTATATAGATGAAGCGGGACAATATATCGGAGGAGCGGTTGCTCCCGGAATAGGTATTTCCACGGAGGCTTTGTATCAGCGTGCTGCCAAGCTGCCGCGAATCGAGCTGGTAAAACCGAAAAGTGTAGTTGGACGCAATACGATAGCTTCGATGCAGGCGGGGATTATTTACGGTTTTGCCGGACAGGTGGATGGTATTGTGGATCGGATTTGTGAGGAATTTAAAGTTAAGCCAAAGGTGGTTGCCACCGGTGGATTGGCGGAACTTATCTCTAGCGAATCACGTACTATTAAGTGCGTGAACCAATTGCTGACATTACAAGGCTTGCAAATTATTTATGAACGTAATCAATAAGACGGATCTGACAATCTAATACAGCCGATCATGAAAGGGAACACAGATGCGAGATTATTTAATTAGAGCGACTGCCATGGAAGGCAAAGTGAGGGCTTTTGCCGTTCGGGCTACGGGTATCGTAAATGAAATCAGTAAGCGCCATGCTATGACACCGACAACTACTGCTGCAGTAGGACGAACCGTTGCGGCGGGGCTAATGATGGGAGCCATGCTAAAAGGCGAAGAAAAATTAACGATTCTTGTTAAAGGCGGAGGACCGATTGGTCAGATCGTGGTCGATGCCAATGCTCACGGCGAAGTCCGCGGATATGTTGATAATCCGGAGGTTGATTTACCGCTGAACAAGGCGGGCAAATTGGATGTTGCCGGGGCGGTGGGAACCGAAGGCTTTTTGAATATTATCAAAGATTTAGGTCTTAAAGAGCCTTACCGCGGCAGTATACCTCTCGTTTCTGGGGAGCTTGCTGAAGACTTCACCTACTATTTTGCCAAATCCGAACAAACTCCCTCCGCTGTGGCGCTTGGAGTTTTAGTTGGTGTCGATTACACGGTAACAGCGGCAGGCGGGTTTATTATCCAACTCTTGCCTGGATTAACCGATGATGAGATTTCGCTGATAGAGCTACAACTATCACGGGTTGAGCCGATTACCAAGATGCTGGAGCAAGGACTGGATCTTGAACATATTTTACATAAAATTTTGCCTGAAGTGCAGGTGCTGGGTGAGTCGGAGGTTGAATTTCGCTGCAAGTGCTCCAAAGAGCGAGTAGAACAAACTTTGGTCTCCCTGGGGCGGGCAGAAATAGAGCAGCTTCTGAACGAGGACGAGAAAGTGGAAGTAATCTGCCATTTTTGTAATGAAGCATATCAGTTTGAGAAAGACGATTTAAGGGTCATACTACAACAGATGTAATCAGGTATAACAATAAATATGAAAGCTTGAGAGGGCCATACGAGGGGATTAGGAATGCGAAACATTAAGGTATTGTGGGGAGTCAATGCGGTTTTGCTGCTTGCTGTTGTCATCCTTTCCTTCGTAGTGTTTGCTGATTTCTTTACCCAACCCAATGCCGACATGAAGCCGGGCCAGACAAACCAGAACCAATCTGCGCGTGTAATTGCAACAATCGGTGAGAAAACTATAACGAGCATGGATTTGGAGCAGCAGCTGCTGCAGAAGCACGGCCGGGAACTGTTGAACCAAATGGTGGATCATGAAGTTATTCGCATGGAAGGAACAGCACAGGGGACCAATGTGGAAGATAGCGAGATCCAAAAAGAATTAAAACGTATGCAGCAAGGCTATGACAGCGAAACGCAATTTTATGAATCAATGAAAGAACAGCTGGGAATGACTCCGGAAGCATTAAAAACGGATGTTTACGATAAGCTGCTCCTTGAAAAGCTGGCTATCCGCTATATTACAATTTCAACCGAGCAGGTGGACGCTTATATGAAGGCCCATCCTGAAGAATTCAGATCGGCTACGCAGTTGCGGCTGCAGCAGATTGTAGTTGGCAGTAAAGACCAAGGATCGAAGGTGGCGGCTGATCTCTCCAAAGGGATGGACTTTGGAAAAGTTGCCAGAGAGAGGTCTCTTGACGATGCGACAAGGGAAAATGGGGGCGATCTGGGGTGGATAGAGGAAGATGATCCATTCGTTGCCGCGCCTTTATTGAAAGCTGCTGTGCAGCTGAAGACCGGAGAGGTTAGCAAACCGATCGAAGTCAATGGTCAAATATATTTCATCAAACTGAAAGACCGCAAGGAAGATCCGAAGTTCAGCAAGGATCAGGTGAGGGAAGCTGTCAGAAAAGAGTTGGCCTTACGCGAGGCGCCCCCATTAAAGGAAGTTATTAAATCCATCCGGGAAAAATGGAAGGTCATCATGACATTTTAAGTTGCTATGCTTGGCTCCGCACAATGTTGTGATCTGCATTCGTCCCTAAGGACGGCAATTCCGTCAATCTTTGGGAAATTGGTATTGACAAGCCTTATAGGGGTTGATAAGATAAATGTAGAATACCTAGCATTTTACTCGGATATTATTGATATCATTTTAGGAGGAACTCATAATGGCTAAATTAGTTCAAAGCGTTACCGAATTGATTGGTGGTACACCCCTGGTAAGATTAAACCGTGTTGTACCTGAAGGAAGCGCAGAAGTTTATGTGAAGCTAGAGTATCAGAATCCCGGAGCAAGTGTTAAAGACCGTATCGCAATCAGCATGATTGAGGTAGCGGAGCAAGAAGGTAAAATAAAACCTGGAGACACCATTGTAGAACCAACCAGCGGTAACACAGGCATTGGTTTGGCATTAGTGGCTGCAGCTAAAGGATATAAAGCAATCTTGGTTATGCCTGAAACAATGAGTATTGAACGACGCAATCTGCTTCGTGCTTATGGAGCACAGTTGGTATTGACGCCGGGAGCAGAAGGAATGAAGGGTGCAATTAAAAGAGCTGAGGAAATTCAAGCCGAGAATCCTTCCTACTTCATCCCGCAGCAATTTAAAAACCAAGCGAATGTTAAAGTTCACCGTGAAACAACTGGACCGGAAATCGTTGAAGCGATTAACTCTCATGATGGTAAATTGGATGCTTTCATCTCGGGTATCGGTACTGGCGGTACCATCACAGGTGCAGGCAGCGTGTTGAAAGAGAACTTCCCTGACATTAAAATTTATGCTGTAGAGCCGAGTGCTTCTCCTGTATTATCTGGAGGAAAACCGGGTCCTCATAAAATCCAGGGGATTGGCGCAGGTTTTGTCCCGGATATTTTAAATACAAATATTTATGATGCTGTCATTCAAGTTGATAATGAAGATGCATTCGAAACTTCCCGCCGCGTAGCGAAAGAGGAAGGAATCCTTGGCGGAATTTCCTCAGGCGCAGCAATTTTCGCAGCTCTTAAGGTAGCCAAAGAGCTGGGAGCCGGCAAACGTGTAGTTGCAGTCGTTCCTAGTAACGGAGAAAGATACCTCAGCACACCGTTGTACCAGTTTGAAGAATAATTCGTGAGCAGGAAGCCCTTCAGTTCGCTGAGGGGCTTTTTTTCATAGACAATTTCAAGTATACTAAGTCCAAACTTAAGTGTTCGTTGATTGAGTAGAGGAAGGGGGGGCTTTGTAGTGACTTTAATAACCAACGAGCAGTGGCGGGAGTGGTCACAGCATTATACGATGCTTCCCTACGTACATGGTTATCCGTTAGAATCGGATCGCCTCATTTCATGGGAGCTTGCATGGAAGGAAGCCTTGCCGGGCTCCTTTGTATTAGAGAGCGGCAAGGGAGGAAGGTATACCTTCCTTGGACTGGAGCCTTTATCTGAAATTCGGGGTAATGGAGGTCAAGCATCGATTAAGAATGCGGGTCAGCCCGATAGAGTGGATCAAGTGCAAGGCTCGCCATTGGAGCTTGTGAAGCAGTGGATGGAGCCTTACCGCGCTCCAGTTGTGGAAGGCATGCCGAAGTTCGTTGGCGGCTGTGTTGGGTTCTGGGGCTATGATGTAGTCAGGACGATCGAACGGCTGCCCGAGGCGGCGGCAGATGATTTGCCGATCCCTGATTATGCATTTGTACGGCTGGATAAGCTGTGGATCATTGATCATGAGGAGCGTAAGCTTTATTGCTCTGTGCACACATCGCTGGCCGAGGCTAAGGCTGAGGGGCTGTCGTTAGAGCAGAGCTACGAGCGGGCTCAAGCTACTGCAGAGCAGATGAAGAAGCAGTGGGATCGTATTGCGGAGGTAAACACTTTAGCTCCTTATGTTCGAACCCGCGAGGATATGCTGCAGCGGACTGCTGAGGATTTACTGCATGTGGATTTTGATTCGATTAAAGGAATCCAGGCGGACTTCTCAAGAGAGGCTTATATGGAAGCCGTACGGAAGATCCAAGCTTATATCGGAGCGGGAGATGTCTTTCAGGTTAATTTATCGGTGCGGCAGCATAAGCAGCTTCAACAGGCTCCGGAGCAGATTTATGAATGGCTTCGCCTGGTCAATCCGTCTCCTTATATGGGGATGCTGCGTTTTCACGATTTTCAATTGGTTTCTGGCTCGCCCGAGCTTTTGGTGCAGCTTGAGAACGGCACGGTACGTGCAAGGCCGATTGCCGGCACGCGTCCTCGAGGACATAATGCTGAAGAAGACCGTCGCCTTGCGGATGAGCTGATCCATCACGAGAAAGAGCGTGCTGAGCACATTATGCTGCTTGATCTCGAACGCAATGATCTGGGGCGGATTTCAACCTACGGCACCGTTCGGGTAAAAGATTTTATGGTGATCGAGTATTACTCCCATGTCATGCATATTGTCTCGCAGGTTGAAGGGCTCTTGGCGGAGGGGAAGCAGGCATTTGATATTATAGCGGCGGCATTTCCGGGGGGGACCATTACAGGCGCTCCCAAAATCCGCACAATGCAAATCATCGAAGAGTTGGAGCCTGTTCGTCGGGGGCCATACACGGGGTCTATCGGTTGGATTGACTATAATGGTAATATGGAATTTAATATTATTATCCGCACTTTAGTCATTGCAGGTGGAGTTGGATATGTCCAAGCGGGTGCCGGGATCGTTATCGATTCCATTCCGGAGAAGGAATACACTGAGTCCATTAACAAAGCAAAAGCCATGTGGAAAGCTATTCAATACAGCGAAATGAACGTCGAAAATTTAGTGTAATGGAGGCGGATGGACATGATTCTCGTTATAGATAACTACGATTCGTTTACGTATAATTTGGTGCAATATTTAGGTGAGCTGGGTGAGCAGGTAGAGGTCCGCCGTAATGATGAAATCGATTTGGCCGGAATTGAAGCATTGAACCCGGATCATATTCTGATTTCTCCCGGACCTTGCACGCCTAATGAAGCAGGAGTCAGCCTGGCGCTGATTGATCACTTTAAAGGTAAGATTCCAATCTTTGGTGTGTGCTTAGGACATCAATCTATTGGACAAGTATTTGGAGGCGAGGTTGTACGGGCGGAGCGGCTTATGCACGGCAAAACTTCACCTATTATTAACGATGGCAAAACTTTATTCAAAGGTCTTCCTTCACCTTTTACAGCAACAAGGTACCACTCATTAATTGTAAAACGCGAAACGCTGCCAGACTGCTTGGAAATTAGTGCGGAAACGGCAGAAGGTGAAATTATGGGGCTTCGTCATAAGGAATATCCGATCGAGGGTGTTCAATTTCACCCGGAATCAATCATTACCGATCACGGATTGCAAATATTGCGCAATTTCTTGAACGAAACGACTGTGAAGCAAGCGTGAAGATATATGTGAATGGGACTCTAATAGATGAAGAGAAGGCCGTGGTCTCTGTATATGATCACGGTTTTCTTTACGGTATTGGTTTGTTCGAAACATTTCGGACCTATGGCGGGCATCCTTTTTTACTTCAGGAGCATCTGAATCGTTTGAAAGCAGGTTGTGACCAGCTGGGGATCTCTTATAAGCCATCAGCAGAGCAGTGGCAGCGAATTGTTCAGGAGCTGCTGGAGGTCAATCAACTGGGGGATGCGTATATACGCTTTACGGTTACGGCTGGGCGGGACTTGCTTGGACTTCCAGGGGGGGACTATGCTGAGCCTTCAGTAATTGTATATATTAAGGACCTTCCGGCGAGGAATGAACAATTGTACCGGTTTGGCAAACCACTCCAGCTTCTGAGGCTAGTCAGAAATACACCAGAAGGCGCAGAACGCTTGAAGTCGCTTCATTACATGAACAATATTTTAGCGAAACGCGAGCTTTTGAACTACCCCTGGGCATCCAATGCCGAAGGGCTGTTTGCGGATGCTAAAGGTAATTTGGCCGAGGGAATTGTCAGTAATCTATTCTTCGTCAACAAAGGGCGGCTATTTACGCCTTCTTTAGAAACCGGCATATTGCCGGGTATTACAAGGGCCTTCCTCATGCGTCTAGCGGCAGAAGCGGGAATGAGATTAGAGGAAGGTTTTTACACTTGGAGCGATTTGTTAGAAGCGGATGAGGTGCTTATCACCAATTCCATTCAGGAGATTGTCCCTATTACCTCGTTATTTAATGTAGAAGGGCAGAAGGTTATTGTAGGTAATGGAAATGCAGGCGAATGGACGACCGAGCTGATGCGGCTTTATGAACGGCATACGCTGCTTTTGGCACAAGGAGGGTAAATATATTGATGAAACGTGAAGTTAACCCGTTGAGCTGCGGTGATCTCTCGCTGGATGTTGCGGGCCGTACGCTGATTATGGGAATTTTGAATGTCACCCCAGACTCTTTTTCGGATGGGGGCCGGTATACTGAGTTGTCGGCTGCAGTAGAGCAAGCGAAACAAATGATCGCGGCAGGAGCAGATATTATTGATATCGGAGGGGAGTCAACTCGTCCCGGCTTCCAGACCGTGACACTTGAGCAGGAATTGGAGCGAGTCATTCCCGTCGTTAAGGCCATACGTGAGGCAGGACTTCAAGTGCCGCTGTCCATAGATACCTATAAAGCGGAAGTTGCGCGGCAGGCGCTTGAAGCAGGGGCCCATATTCTCAATGATATATGGGGGCTGAAAAAGGATACTGACATGGCTGGCATTGCTGCTGACTATGGCTGCCCTATTGTGCTGATGCATAATCGTATTGAGGCGGTATATGATAACTTCATCCATGATGTTATCGAGGATTTGCGCGAATGCATCAGATTAGCTCATGCAGCAGGGGTTAAGGATGAGCAGATCATACTCGACCCGGGAATCGGTTTCGCCAAATCCTATGAGCAAAATCTTAAACTCATGAATGAACTTCACCGAATTGTAGATTTAGGTTATCCTGTTCTGCTTGGAACCTCGCGGAAAAGCATGATTCAGAAGGCGCTACAGCTTCCATCTAATGACGTTATTATGGGCACGGCTGCAACGGTAACTATGGGAATTGTACAAGGGTGTCGAATTATGCGTGTTCACGATGTGTCAGCAATGAAGCGGGTGGCCGTAATGACTGATGCTATCGTGGGACAAAGGCTGGCATTTTAAAGCCGTGGAATTTATCGATAATCAAGTTGTGAAATGTTCTTTGAGGGGGCTAACGAAACAACATGGATAAAATTGTTATGACGGGTATGCAGTTTTTCGGCTATCATGGAGTTTTTCCAGAGGAAAATAAATTGGGCCAACGTTATCAAGTGGATGTGGAACTGCATTTGCCCTTGGACAAGCCCGGCTCAAGCGATTGTATTGATGATACGGTTAATTACGCAGAAGCCTATGGAATTATTAAGACCATTGTGGAGCAAGAGGTGTTTAAGCTGATCGAGGCTTTGGCAGAACGTATTGCATCTGAGCTCCTGCAAACTTATACTAGTATAAATGAAATTACCGTACGCGTCCTCAAGCCGCATCCTCCTGTAGCGATGTTTTTTGATGGAGTAAAGGTTGAAATTCACAGAAAGCGGGCATAAACTTCATGGGCTCTAAGCCATTAATTTACGCATATATTGCGTTAGGATCTAATATGGGAGATCGGGAGCATTATCTAACAGAGGCTATCCGGCAGTTGGATGCTTACGATAATATCGAAGTATCCGGCCGATCCGGTATTTATGAAACGGAGCCAGTGGGTGTTACAGACCAAGCCCCTTTTCTTAATATGGTGCTGGAGCTGGAGACGTCGCTCACGGCAGAAGAGCTTTTTACGATTATGCTTCTGATTGAACAAAATCTTGGCCGTACCAGGGAATTGAGATGGGGACCGAGGACCATTGATTTAGATATGCTGCTGTTTGATGAAGTTAGGCAGGATGATCCGCAGCTCATTCTTCCTCATCCACGGATGATGGAAAGAGCATTTGTTCTCGTACCTTTGGTCGAGGTTATGCAGATGCGCAGTCCGCAGCAGGCTGCCAGTTTGACGACACAATTAGAGGGGCTGGAAGGAAAGGAAGGCGTTACACTATGGAAAAAAATATAATCGCTCAGCGCATCCGCGCTTTCCGCAAGTTAAAAGGCTTCACACAAAATGAACTGGCTGATCAACTCGATGTATCTATTGCTATCTTGGGAGCTATTGAGAGGGGAACGCGCAAACCGGATCAAAAAATAATTCGTAAAATTTCCGAGGTATTGGGGATTGAGCCTGAAGAATTATTGCCTGTAGCCAAATAAAAATAGAAAGGAGTGAAAATGATGTTGAAAATAGGGAATGTTGAAGCACCGAATAAAGTAGTGCTTGCTCCTATGGCAGGCGTGTGCAACCCTGCTTTTCGTTTAATTGCCAAGGAATTCGGTACAGGGCTTGTATGTGCGGAGATGGTAAGCGATAAAGCGATAGTTCACGGCAATCATCGTACTATAGATATGCTGTTCGTTGATGATCGTGAAAAACCTCTGAGTCTGCAAATTTTTGGTGGAGATACGGATACGCTTGTCGAAGCTGCTAAATATGTCGATCAGCATACGAATGCTGATATCATAGATATTAATATGGGCTGTCCCGTACCGAAAATCACAAAATGTGATGCAGGTGCGCGGTGGCTTCTGGACCCATCGAGAATCGAACAAATGATCACAACCGTTGTAAAATCGGTAAACAAGCCGGTTACCGTTAAGATGAGAATTGGCTGGGATGACGAGCATGTATATGCCGTTGAGAATGCCAAAGCCGTCGAGAACGGCGGAGGCTCAGCGGTATCCGTTCATGGTAGAACTCGTGTACAGATGTATACAGGTCATGCCAATTGGGACATTATTAAAGATGTTAAGGAAGCTGTGTCGATTCCTGTCATTGGCAATGGTGATGTGCTTACTCCAGAGGATGCTAAACGAATGCTTGACCACACAGGTGTAGACGGTGTAATGATCGGTCGTGCTGCGCTGGGGAATCCTTGGATGCTGTATCGGACCGTCCAGTATTTGACCAAAGGAGAGCTCCCTCCGGAACCGACCGGACAGGAAAAAATTCGTATTGCTCTTTTGCATATGGACCGTTTGGTAGCTCTTAAGGGTGAGAATGTAGCTGTGAAGGAAATGCGCAAGCATCTGGCCTGGTATTTGAAAGGATTGACCGGCTCGGCACGTGTGAAGGATATTATTATGGAGCAAACGAAGCGGGACGCGATGGCGCAGGTATTAGAGGATTTTGTAGCTTCCATGGACGGAAAGGCTGTAGAAGAGGCGCCTGAAGCATCAACCTTAATACACTGATTGCCATGAAGTTGTATGCATTTGGCTTAGATTGACATTTGTATGGGCTTGCAATATAATCAGTCAATAGTCATTTCCGAAGACGGATCAGTCATCAGGATTTCGTTCGTTAATATATTAATTATTAGTGAATTCATAGTGTCGATGTATCTGCTCGAAATATGAAAATCTTTCACATGACAGGAGATCGTTTGTAATGAGTGAAAAAGAAGTCATCCTGACTCAGGAAGGTTTAAAAAAGCTTGAGGAAGAATTGGAACATCTTAAAAGCGTGAAGCGCCGTGAGGTTGCCGAAAGAATTAAAGTAGCGATCGGTTATGGCGATATTAGTGAAAATTCCGAGTATGAGGATGCTAAGAACGAGCAGGCATTTATTGAGGGTAGAGTTATGACTCTTGAAAAATTGCTGCGCAACGCCCGAATCATCAACAATGATGATGTCAGCACCGATACTGTTAGCGTAGGGGCTATAGTTACGTTGAAGGATTTGGAATTTGGCGATGTCGTTGAATATAACATTGTAGGAACTGCGGAATCTGATCCGCTGCACAATAAAATTTCGAATGAAAGTCCAGTAGGCAAAGCGATTTTGGGTAAAGTAAAAGGCGCAGTAGTGGACGTTAACGTACCCGCAGGTACCATTCAGTACGAAATTATCGATATTAAGAAGTAAGTGGATGCTTGCCATTTTCCGCTAATAACTGTCGATAGAAGCTTCCTATGGAAGCTTTTTTAGTTGATCAGACAGTTGGTTTTTATAATTTGCTGACTTCAGCCCTGACAAAAGAGATCGCACCTTCAAAGGCGTTGGGACCGGTTATCCTTAGTTGAAGAGCGAAGCCAGGTTAATACTATAAAACATGCTAAAAAGCCAGAAAAGGAGTGGGAACCATGACTGTAGAACAACAGGAACTTAACGAGCTGTTGCAGATCCGTCGTAACAAATTGGACGAGCTTCGCGGCTTGGGAATCGATCCATTCGGACAGAAATTTGAATTAACTCATCATGCGGGAGAGCTATTTAAAGCCTATGATGAGCAAAGTAAAGAAGATTTGGATGCAATCGGCGCGGAGGTTAGTGTCGCTGGGCGAATTATGCAAAAGCGGAGTATGGGTAAAGCGGGCTTCACGCATATTCAGGACATTACCGGAAAAATTCAGATCTATGTGCGGGAAGATGCAGTGGGATCAGCCAAATATCAAGCCTTTGACATACTGGATATTGGGGATATTATCGGCATTAAAGGCACCATATTCAAAACTAAAACAGGGGAACTTTCAGTAAAGGCGCTTAACATTGAGGTGCTATCCAAATCTTTGCTTCCTCTGCCGGATAAATACCATGGCTTGAAGGACGTAGAGCTTCGCTACCGCCAAAGATATGTAGACCTTATTATGAATCAGGAAGTTCAGGCTGCTTTCATTCAGCGTTCCAAAATTATTCAATCGATGCGCCGTTATTTGGATACCCGCGGCTATTTGGAAGTGGAAACTCCAACTTTGCATTCCATTGCTGGGGGAGCTTCGGCTCGTCCTTTTATAACGCATCATAATGCATTGGACAAGCAGCTGTATATGCGGATCGCCATTGAGCTGCATTTGAAGCGTCTAATTGTGGGCGGTATGGAAAAAGTGTATGAAATCGGACGCGTATACCGTAACGAGGGGACTTCGACTCGACATAATCCTGAGTTTACGATGATAGAACTGTACGAAGCTTACGCAGATTATTTGGATATCATGAAGCTAACCGAAGAAATGATTGCACATATAGCGCAGGAAGTGCTTGGAACAACCAAAGTTCAATATCAAGAGCATGAAGTGGACCTTACTCCAAATTGGAGACGGGTTTCTATGGTCGATGCAATTAAAGAAGTGACGGGTGTTGACTTCAGCAAGCAGATGACGGATGAAGAAGCGCATCAATTGGCCAAAGAGCATAAAGTCCATGTAGAGCCAATGATGACATTTGGTCATATCGTCAATCAGTTCTTTGAGGCGTTTGTTGAAGAAACCTTAATTCAACCTACCTTTGTATATGGGCATCCTGTAGCGATTTCGCCATTGGCCAAAAAGAACGAACAGGATCCGCGGTTTACGGATCGTTTTGAACTGTTTATTGTTGCGCGTGAGCATGCCAATGCATTCACTGAGCTGAATGATCCTATTGACCAGCGGGAACGTTTTGAAGCGCAGCTTGTGGAGCGTGAGCAGGGTAATGATGAAGCACATGAAATGGATGAAGATTTCATCCGTGCTTTGGAATACGGTATGCCGCCTACAGGTGGGTTAGGAATCGGTATAGATCGTTTGGTTATGCTATTGACGAACGCTCCATCCATTCGCGATGTACTATTATTTCCTTCCATGCGTGAGCGTCAGGGCGAATAAAGCAATTGGACAGGTGACATGATATAGCGTATCTTCCCTATGGGAGTAGATGCGCTATTTTTTGTTTCCAACGGAAAGAAAAAACATTTCAGTTGCTTTTCTCATTGTGATTTGGTATATTACTTTTTGTCGTTTCTGACGCAGGTATTAAATCGAATAAATCGATAGGGTTGATTTGAAAATAATACTTGCATTGTAATAGGCGAATGTGTTATCTTATAAAAGTCGCCGCTAAACATGGTGACATAAATCGACAAAGAAGAATGTCAGCAATGACGTGGCTTTGTCAACGATTGCCCTTTGAAAACTGAACAACGAGTGAGTGTTAAAATAGAGAATGCAAATTCTTGCTAGCATTACTTTTGAGCTTAAGACAAGCTTGCGTTAAACGGTCCTTGTGGCCAACTTTAATGGAGAGTTTGATCCTGGCTCAGGACGAACGCTGGCGGCGTGCCTAATACATGCAAGTCGAGCGGATTTCACCTTCGGGTGAAGTTAGCGGCGGA
>NZ_JBHTGY010000018.1:0-96987 GCF_042676305.1 Paenibacillus sp. GCM10027630
TTGCTTCTTCAATACCAAGAGCATCTAGCGAAACTTGATCAATCGATAGAGGCTTTGGCTGAAAAGTTAATGGAATATGAGTTAATCCAATCGATCCCCGGCATTGGCACCAAAATTGCTGCAACAATTTTAGCTGAAATCGGGGAAATCGATCGGTTCAATCATGCCAAGAAGCTAGTTGCGTTTGCTGGTGTTCTTTTACGTTCACTCTGACGGACGCATTCACCTTGATCGCTGCCAAAATCTTTTGGACTTGTTCCGGGCAATTGGTTGGCCATACGCCAAGAGCGTCCCCGACTTCGTAATGCAATCCACTCTTTTTGAGATCAAATACATAATGGCGTGTCTCTTTCTCGGAGCCCTTTTTATTCAGCTGCCGATTGCCCCATTCACTTATCTCTAACTCGAACCTCCGCTTTACTATCACTTGTGATAGGGTTCACCGTGCTGTCTGTAACGGCAAGTTGATGGCCATTCTGAGAAAATCAAACTAACGTTTACATAAGAATCGAGCGAATGTCCTCGTGAAATAAAATCTCCGGCGGTTCTAATCTGTCAATTTGAAGTAGTGAATTGGACGGATCTCGATCCCCCATCCGAATTGCTCACTCGCACCCACCTGTACGGCCGGATGTAAGGAGGCTATCCGAATTGCTTCCTCCATATCCTGCGCTTCTATGAGAAAAGCGCTGCCAATCATCTCCTTCGTTTCTATGAAAGGACCGTCCATAATCTTCACCTTCCCATTCGTCCGCCGCAAACATTTCGTTTCAGAGGTGAGGCCAGCATCGATAATTACTTGACCGCTCTTGTAAAGTTCCTCTAGGTGAGGCCGACATTCGTGCATAACGGCATCAATCTCTTCCTTGAGAAGAGCATCCATTTTCTCTGAATCTAAGTAACCCAAACAGAGGAATTTCATTGTTTATTTCTCCTTTAACGTTAAATTGAAGCATTTATTTTTGCCTCTATTTAATCAACGAACGAAATACAGCTAAATCGACATACCTTTGAGAGAAAATTTCAAAAATATAATCGACTGCGGCACCTCTCAACAGAAACTCTTTCTCACGTGCGTTGCCCGCAAGTACCACAGCACGTTTAAATTCCATCGTCGAGTCGTCCCAATTTCATGAGTAAATCTTCGCGGTTGCTCGGAAATAAATGATAGTTTTTCAAGGATGGTTTCGACAGCAGCTTATCCACGATTTCGAGTTCTGTCGCGATTTAATTCTATGATGCATCGAGAATCCAATCGCCTTCGTCTTTAAATCTATTCTGCTTGTTTATCCAAATTCCTTTCGTTCCGAGTTGGCCAGTTATATCAAAACCGTTAGAAAACGTTCATCGTATAGTTCTTGTCACCCGACATGATTATTATTAAATTTAAAGTAGGAGTGTGTCCTCTTAGCGAGGACACACTCCTGTGTTTGTTTTAACGTTAACTGTAACGATCGTATGCAGCTTGCTGAACCTTTACAACATCGGCCAGAGCCAATTTATTAATCTTTGCTACAAAGTCATCGAACTTCTCAATGGGTTCATTACCATAAACAAATTTATCGAACATGCACTATGTCTATCATTTGTCCCATTAAAAATTATGGCCTATTCCTCTAATCTGCTCAATCGTTCATTTCTGTTATCCATCGTTCTTTTTGTAGATAAACTGAAGTGAATCCTGTTGCAAGCACAGTCTATGGTTCTGAGAAAATCACCAGCATTTTATGTGAGAGGCAACAAAAAAAGATCATCAATAGACGTTCTTTCCTTGCTTAACTTATGTACTTAGTTAGTTGAATATCAAATCAAGAGCATCAAAATAATTAATTAATGAAGCTTAGCACCATTACTATTTACTATACTAATATTCTCTTCGCTAATCTTTGCATCGACCGAATCTTGTGTAATAGTACTAATTATATCTTCTAAAACTTTATTAATTATTTTGTCTTCAAATGTTGACTCCGTTTTCAGAACGACTGAACACGCTATATTATAACTGCCAGTATCTTTTAAATTTGACATAGGGCCTAGAACAATAAGAACATCATTACTTTCTAGTTTCGTTTGTTTTGCTATTAATAATACTAATTCAGACTGTTTTTTATTAAGCCACTCAAGCGTTCCCTTTTCTATAGTAAAAGAATTTACTATTTTACTTTGTCCATTTGATAATTCCTCAAGCATTAATGCTTCAATTTTAGGAGTGTTAACCTTACTGATAGTTCCAATAGATGCATAATATGAAATTATTAACATAACGAATAAAATAGAGAATAGTATAATTTTTTTAGGTTTATTTTTCAAGGTATTCAACATCCACTACTCACCATCTTCCGTTCAATTTACGCTATTTGTTCTACTTTCATATTTGCTTTCTGATATAAGTATCCGACGTATGTATCGGTTCCAGTAACAATTGGACGAAATAATAGCTTTAATCACCAAAAATTTATTTTTGTTTTTACTTAAGGCCGAATTACAAAAAAATAAAACAATGCTGCAATAAGGAAGCGATAATACGCAAACCATGACAATTTTAACCGCTTGATTAAATTCAAAAACGTTACGATAGCGCACATTGCTACGATGAAAGCCACTACCAGTCCTACTCCAAAAAAGCCCAAATCGTCTGCCGTCAAAAACTCCCTGCTTTTGTACAAGTCTAACCCCGTTGCCGCAAACATGATCGGTACCGAAACGAGAAAAGTAAAGTCTGCAGCCGCTTTCTGGCCAGCACCTAGTAACAACCCGCCTGATATTGTCGAACCCGAGCGGGAAAAGCCCGGCCATAAAGCAAGGCATTGGAACAATCCGATACCGAATGCTTGCCTGTAGGCAATGTCATCAACCGTCTCCGCCGTTACTTTCCTTTTCGCTTTTTCCGCAATAATCATAAGAATTCCGCCTGCAATCAAACTCACCAGAACTGTCGTCGGTCCGAATAAATACGTTTTTATTGCTCCGTGAAGCGCTAGCCCTACAACGACAGCGGGGAGCATCGCCAACCCGATATGTAATATATCTAGACGTCCTTGTTCTCGTTTAAAACGTAAAAGGTCGAGGAATTTACGCCAATACAGAACAACTACTGCCAATACGGCACCGAATTGGATAACAACTTCGAATGCTTTCGCCTTATCTCCGGAGAAATTTAGCAGATCAGCAACCAAAATCATATGACCCGAGGATGAAACTAGCAAAAATAAATTCGGTGAGACCTTCTACAATACCCGAAATAATAGCAACCAAAACACTATCCAATGTCCCCACTCCCTATATGGTTCATTAGTTTCATTATATCATCAAATCGTGGACTAGCGAATTTGACAGATATTCTGAAAACTTAACTAGTGAGGCTTCTCTATCGTCCGGTTTTTTTCAAATAGTCAGTCATATGCAGACAAATTACGACATCGAAAATAAAATGAACCGCTATTACCCAATCAGGGTATGTGCGGTACATCTCACCTTCATATTAATTGAGATGCATGTGATTCCGGGCGTCAAAGGGTAGACGTTAGTCGAGTTTGCCCCCGCCATCATATTAAACCCGTCGCGACCGTAACAGCGGCGCTTACCGCTCTTACAAAGCGCTCGGTAAGGAAGGCTACGACCACCAACCGATTGAATTTAACGCCAAGGATAATCCCGATCATCTGAAATGGCTGTACACGATAATCTCAATGTGAAAGCCTTTATTAGCGGTACGTTTCACGGTCTGGCCCCAAGTATCTCCAATCCTATTTAGACGAATTCTGCTTTCGCACCAGGGGCAATTATTCAATCGCCTATTATCGGCTTGTGTTTTAACGGCTACAATTACCATCGGGATCTTATCGCTTGAGTTCTACGAGCTAACTTGATATTTAAATTTTTCTTCAAAAAACGAAAATTCGATTTTTCAATTTCCGCCGATAAATTTCGTTAGTTCATTCGTTCGTTAGTTAGCTGAACCTTTCTCATAGCTTTGCCGTTTATTGTTTGAACTCTATTGTAAATGTACTTCTTTGCATTGGTATAGTAGATCTGCTCCTTATAATATCTCTTTTCTACTTGCTCTTATTTTTTTGTCTAACATAATATAGCCGAAAGATGAGTGCAACACTAAAAAGATTGAGGTTGCTAAAGCAACTTTCGAGCGCTTCTACATAGAGCTATCCGGTCAGTTCCAAGCGGAGGCACATGCCCTGGTCGGCCTCATTTCCGGCCGACTGCAGGTTGAATAAGAATTAACAAGTGCAAAATCGAAGTCTGCTCCTACCTCCAGATGGGGGCTATTTTGACGCTCAAAATCACTTATCAGGGGGTCTCCGTATCCTGTGAAAAAACCATGTTTTCGGCGGTATATTCCTGATCGGGTTTCAGCTTTTCGATCATTCCATGCAACTGCTCGGTAGTTGCAACGGACGTTATACCGATGTTAAGCGTACCTTTCAGCTCATTTACGTGCAGCTCCTGAATTTTGTAGGTAATATTCGGGGGTGTTGTGTGCTTTTGGTCAGCCGAATGATTATTCAGCTTCTCTTTGAGCTGGTTATCCAGATGATCTTTCAGTTGAGCCTGGAGCTGATCGCATAGGTCGTTGAGTACCGGTCCAAACAGTTGATCTTTCAACCGTTGATTTTCGGCCTCTAACTCGCATTGCTTAAATTCCAGAATAGCGATCTTTTGCTCGAATTGGCATATATAGGAGTGCAGATAAGCAATTGCATCATACATGATGCCGCCTCCTTCAGGTATGCAAAGATTTGGCTTTACTGCCACCGATCATTCGACTACAGGATGTGGGGGTGGCAACACTTCTTCTTCCGGAACCATGGAAGCAGTCTTCTCGTTCACGCCTTCCGCAATCTCCGTTGCCTTGTTGTCCGACAAAATGTTGTAGCCGATATTGAGGGAGCCCAGGTTGGCAATGGAGTTGATTTTAATATTGTTAATATAAAAGTTCATCTCTTGCCCTCTCCTATACGAGGTTGCTGGTTCCCTGATCGTTGACATCCGGATCCAGAACGTTGTTTCCGTCCGTATTAACGGAAGAAGTGGCATCCCCAATTATAGTGTTGCCACCTACTGCTTTAGAATTTGCGGCATTTCCGGTCAACAGGTTGTCTCCGAAATTGACAACGCCACCAGTAGCGACTTCATTGATTCTAATGTTAAATATGTTAAAGACGTTCGGCATAAAGCTCATCCTTTGGGCAATTTGACCGCGAAGTACCGGTCGTTCGCGCACTTGAGACATTTGAGGTGCGAAGATTGATATGACTGAAGGAAGCCGGGGCGAGCCTCGGAAATACCAAGGCTGGCAGCGCGAAACACATTTTGATACTGCCGGGTAGCCCTTGAATCCGAATGCTTCGAGAATTGGCCAAGACGAGCAGATTGCGCCTCGGCATCGCTGGCAAAATCGGTACATTAACAATAAGACATACCGGTTTCTCATGGATCCGATAGCCGGGTTGCCCTTGCGGGGGAGCATCCGGCTTTCCGGAATGCCGTTTCAATTCGCCTCGGATATCGGATTCGATGAGTTCAGACTTTTGCAGCAGTTGCAGATTGGACGCGATCTTTGGTCCTAAGATGCGTGTCATGTCGTCCCACGGAAAAGCCATCTTCGTCTTTTTCATCCGATTCCCACTCCCTTTCATTCATTCTTGTGATGTAGTGTATTCATTTTCCTGGGCATCTGTGCCTTAATTTATTGCCGGAGGAAAGTGGAGCGGACATGAAGAGAGGACAAGCAGCACCACGTGAAACAAAGCTACGAGTCAAAATATTATTAAACCTGGTGTATGTATCGTAGAAAAAGATCGCTCTCGTATTAAAGTAAGTATACTTATAAGGCTGAGTCCACTTACTTTGAGTTGAACAATTCCATTGATATATTTTTAAATAATTAAATGAATCTGTGCTTAGCGTATGGACATGGACACTTACCCTTTAGCGATCTTTCAAGCATGGTCGAGGTAAGGATGCCCGGTATTGACCCTTGAGTCCATGAGCACCGTCCGCATACAATATCAATTTAACATCCTTATTTTCAGCTTTCATATCCTCGGAGAATTTTTAATATCATCAATAATTTAATAACCATATTGCTTCCTTTTATGGAATTATTAAACAAGTTATTGTTTTATGTATTAAACTGCCTGTTAGCCATTCACGCATCCTGCTGAGTAGCATCACTTCAATGGAAGCATCCAAATCACTAATCGAATAATTTTCTTGATATTGGAAAATCTAATTTCGATGAAAGGAGGTACATGTATGGTTGAGTACACTAACATTCAAGACAACTCCGAAGAAATAATGAAGTGTATTGTTAATTGCGATACCGAGCAAGATCAGAAACAAAAAGATAAAAACATTTTGAACAGCATTCCAAGCGAAGAAGAATATATTGATGAACCGTAAATCACTAAGATTCAAAGATGGCGGTTATTCTATTGTGTCGAAGGATAAGCACTGGGCTACTTTCCTGTTATATCCGATCGGTCAAAATAACTTCTTAAATTAGTGAGACAGATTTATGCGAATATCCCAAGCAGCCAGGGACATAAGAACAACGTTCCTGGCTTTCGTTACTTTATTCAATCGTTACTTTATTTAATCATTGTTCTCCAAATAGAGTTAAATGGAGCTTCAGTTCAAAATTCCCTTAAATAGCATACCCGTTAGCTTTCCATGGTAGTTTAATGATCTTGGTAATTAGAAACCTAATAAGCTGAAACTGCCGCTATGATAAAGAATAAACAATCCGATACCAATTAAAACGATCGGAACGGCGACATGTCCGTATTTCTCCAATACCTTTGCTACTACAGGCGCCTTAACAAGTTTATAGCCAAGGAAACACCACAACACCAACATAATAAAGAACACAATTAGAGTAATTGCATTTACAACAAATAAGTTAATATAACTATCCTGACATTGTTTACCAAGTAATCAACCAAATTCTTTGCTTTTTAAATAGACAAAGAGGCTGCCCAAGGTCCTTCCAACCTTGCGGGACAGCCTCCATAACCATGGAAACACCTCTTACAGTTTATAACTTTCTTTTTACAATTTCTTAAGGATTCTAAAGATGATTACTGCTGTTTCCGCTCTTGTAGCATTTCCGAGAGGATTGAGGCCAGCTCCATTTCCTTCTACAATCCCTTGATGCACCATGGAAGCCACACCTTCTTCAGCGTAAGAAGCAACAGATCCTTTATCGCTATAGCTGGCAAGATCCGAGGTATTCCCTGTAAGCTTGAGCTTCTCTGATAATTGAAGCGCTCTTGCACACAGTACCATCATGTCTTGTCTGGAGATTTCTTGTTTTGGATTAAAGAGGTTATCCCCTACTCCAGTGGTAATACCAAGTTGTTTAGCAATACCTAGAGCCTGGTAATAATAATCACTACTGCTCACATCGTTGAAATTAGAGCTAAACTCAGCTTTCATATCAAGCGCTCTAACCAACATGGTGATAAAATCAGCTCTTGTTATTTTTTTATCCGGATCAAAGGTGGTGTCAGATGTGCCTTGANGTGCTCACATCGGTGAATTTTTTACCTTCAGAAGACGGCTGTGTGCTAGGATTCGTCGATGGTTTCAATGGTGCTGCTTCTGTTGGTGTCGTTTCTGTCGAAGGCGTTGGTACTGTAGGCGTCGCAGGTGTTGTCGTGCCCCCCCCAGTGCTTCCACTCGACTTTTTGTTGGAATGAAGCGTTACACTTACCTGAACGGATTTCGCGCTCTCTCCATACGCATTATCAGCAGTAACTGCATAATAATAGGTCAACCCGATAGAAACGCCTGTATCCAAGAAGTTTAAATTCTTGATTTTAGAAGCGATTAATTCGTAATTCCCGTCACTTCTTGCGGATCGATATACATTATATCCAGTCGCCTCAGTTACTGCATTCCACGTTAAGCTAACCTGATTATTCCCTGCGGTTGCAGTTGCGGTAAGTCCCGATGGAGCTGTAGGAGCTTGACCTTGTGGTGGTACAACCGGTGCCCAGATTGCATAAACCACCAGACCACTGCTGCTAACTGGTGTACTACTTGTAAACTGAGTTCCTAATCCATCTGGACTTGTAGACCATCCTGCAAAAGCATAACCAGGTCTACTCACAACAGGCAATATTTGGGTTACAAAAGCATTAGCCCTAGCTTCATCATAATACGCCGGAAGGGATTTGCCTTTTATTGTACTATCGTCAAAGGCACCACCATTAGCATCAAATGTGACATCACCTACATGTGTATGGTCTTTAGCAAGAGAAGTAAGCTTTAAGAAATCCCCAAATAGTAGATTGGATGAATAAGTTCCCGACGGAACCTCATTCTTCACATTTTTATCTCTTTCAAACACTGACGGTGCTGCTGTCTGATAACCAACCGGCATTGTTAAGCTAACAAAGAAATTATCTGTAGCTTTACGGCCTATATCGTTTGTTGATGTTTTCGAAGTTCCATCCCATAAATATATTGAATGGGGATTGTTTGTATACTGCTTTCTGCCATCGGTTTTTACAATAGCCGAATCTTTCATTGACTCAATAACATCACTTGTAGTTACAGTAGAAGCAGTGTCCTTGCGATATGAGTAGAAACCATTTATGACATATCCGCGTACTGGGACATTACTATAGCTTACAAAGTTAATATTAGCTCCCTTATTGTCGAAGGATACGTTATTTGTTGCAATCAATGTCGGATTTGAGTTGGATGTGAAGCCCGCACTTTTATTTCCAAAAGCTATTGAGTTAGAAATTGAGTGTGCGACCGGAACGCCTTCACCACCAAGCTTGAATCCGTTTCCATCTCCCCCGTCTGTATCCGGGTACGATAAGGTATGCCCGTTAGCATAGGCAATACAGAAGTCCAAAATAGAGGGACCTATGGGAACACTCTTAGCATATAAGTCCCATCCGTCGTCAATATTATGGTGCGCTACATCTCCAATAAATCTGTTATTGCTTCCGCTGGTCAGCTTGGCTGCAAACCCGTCAGCATCGTTTTCGGATGCATCCCTGTTGTCATATGCTTCACAGTTTAATATAACATTTCGTGAAGGCCAATATGCCAGTGAAGGCTGTGTGGCTGCATCTCCACGTGAAATCTGTATACCTGCATTTGTTGAGCCGTGCTGACTAATCATTTCAATAATATTGTCATTACCGCTGATAGATACACTTCCGCCTGCGACTTCAAAGTTTTTCACGTGCCAGAAGTTTGCCTGGACAGCGAGAGATGTAGCTTTAACTCCAGCCTGTCCTATAACCTTTTTATAGGCCTTCGCTGTACCGTCATTGTAACGCGGGAGAGTTAACCCACCGTAATTACCCGACGAAAGGTAAATTGTCCCGCCTGGGGCCAGCTTTGATACCGCATCTGTAAAAGTAGTAGGCGCTGCTGAGGTCTGCCCATTTCCTCCCCCTGCAGGTGAGACATAAAGCGTGTCAAAGCCCTGTACTACAGATACCGGAATTGGTGAAATGATTCTGTCATAACTAGAATATTGTTTAGAAGTACTTGGGAAGAACTCTACGATAATACCATTTGTAGAACCTACACCGCCTAGTTTCACTGGCTGAGTCATTGGAACATTAGCCTTAACTTCCTGCGACGCAACGAGATTACTGTTCAAATAAATATTAGCTGTACCTTCCGCAGTGGAGGTATAAACCAAGTTATAGTCTGAGGATGTAGTGCTGGCAGCCGAGCGAACTGTTATCGCAGGAGTAACAGCTGCCTGAGCGATAATCGGACCTGGTATATCAGCTGCTGATGATGTTACTGATAATTCTATGTTGGAGAACTCTATATGAGCGTTACGTGCTGTAAAGAATCCAACATAAATGTAATCCGGATCATAATAGTCCAGCGGGATGTCGTTCTCTTTTGAGTAGGTCTTCACATTCGTACCTTGTTTAATGGTTGCAGACCAGATATTATTCTTACGCTCAATAGTAATAGTAGATGTATTACCAGTACCTGTCTTCCCTGATCTATCAAACGGACTAAGAGTGACGTTATCGGTTGGCATGTTCTGGTTAGTAGCAGTAGCTCCTTCGATATATTCCGTCCGATTGTCACGGTAGAAAGCATTCCAGGAAGTACTGCCCCTCGCACCGGCCATAAACATGGAAGACGACCAAACGCTTGTATCGCCATCTGTTGCAATTCGGTCACGTGCCATAAGTCCAAAGGCTTCCTGACCATAAATGGCAGTTACTCCATCCGGATTACTGAACGTTATAACTTTTACATCCGCGGTCAGCTTAAAGTTATCATCCTTACTTAGTCTTTGATAATAATAATTTATACCGTCATGTCCGTCAGCGACCTTACCTGCGCCGTTTTTAGTTTCAAGATCTATAGTAGTACCAGGTGATATGGTTCCGTCATTAGCTTTTGGAGTTACGGTATACACGTTATTAGGTCCCTTACTAGCGGACTGACCGAATGTAACCTGCTTCCAGCCTTTTGTATAATCCTGCGCCACCTTCACAGAAACCGGTACAGTACCAGTTAAGCCTTGATATGAACCAATTCCCTGAAGAGTGATATTGTACAGGCCTGCTTTACTCATATCTACCGCCGATGTAACAGCATTGTAGTCGGTTCCGGCTGCAAGCACCGAGCCGTAGGTGCCATCGTTATTTTGCGCTTTGACAACCAGACCGGTGAGATCTATAGTATCACCAATGTTGTAGGTTGTTTTAGGATAGGCAGTAGCAACAAGCTTTGAATTAGCAACACTGATTATATCGAAGCCTACATCAATGCTCTTTCCTGCATAGGATAAAATTACTTTGCTTGTGCCGGCATTCTTTACGAAGTCTGTACTTGTGGTAGTGTAATTGACAGTATAGCCAGCCCCATTTCCAGTATCCATAGCTATTATTTTCTTTGTACCATCAGATAAAACCGCTTTGACAATAATACCTGAGAGGAGCTTTTTAGTTGCAGCTGCAGTGCCTGAAGCGTCAAATGATGTATCCCCTACATAATAAGAGGTTTTTAATGGTGGTTGAGAAATCTCTAGACTATTTACGGTAATATTCTTAACTTCCACATCAAAGGTTACCGTCAACGGATTAACACCACCGGTATTAGCCCCACTTCTTGTAGCAGTGATTGTTTTCTTTCCAGGTGTATCGAAGGCAGGTATGTTTAAAGTGTAATTTCCTTGCGCCGAACCTTCGTTCATTACTGGCTGCATACCTGAGGCATTATTGGACCTTATTTCAAGTCCGGTTCTATCAAATGCCTCTCCAACAGCATAAGTATTTTTCAGAGGTGGAATGGAAACATACATGTTAACACTATAGTCATATCTAACTGTATATTGTAATGGTGCAGATACCCCACGATAATAAACTGTTGTATTTCTTGTGCCTACAGCAAGATTATCATATCCCGAGATAAAGTAGTCAGTAGAAGGTGCTGCGTAATATGTTGCATCTGAAACTGTGTTGTATTTAACCACCATATCCGACCAGTCAGGTGTTGTATTCTGTATGAAAGATGCTGCTGCAGGAGGTGTAATAGTAAGATTCGCAGGAGTTGTTGAATTGGTCAACTCCTCAAATGTAAGGCCTTTAAATGTTGCTGTTGCAGTACGAGAAGTAAATGCTCCCACATATAGGTCCTTTCCTGAACTATTTGGGAGGCCTATAGTAGAAGTAGAAACCATTGTTACTGAATCCTTTTTATTTCCGGAAGAAACATAAACAGTATAGCTATTGCCAACCTTGACAATCTCAACCCTATAATCTACACCTGTTTTCATATTAATGGTTTGTGTGCTTGACGGCAGCTTTACAAGTGAGGTAGTAGGGCTAGTAACCCTGTAAGCAGCCGGATTAGCTAAATCTGCAGTACTGGATTGGAGCCATCCACCCATCAACATCTTTGATGCACCATCATAAGGTGTAGCACTAGCCCCAAATGCGTCACGTATCATTAAGCCTGCTGCACTCTGATTATTCAAGCTTATATCGCTAACGTTCATAATTGCTGAAATACGGAAATTTTTAGAGCTGTCTACCGTCGTATAGTAATAATTAATACCATCCGATGCTCCTTGAATCTTGCCTTTGTCATTCAATGAAGAAAGTGTAATATTACCAGTATTTTGATCAATTGCAAGAGTATTATTGGGATTGTAAACAGAGCTAGTAACACTACCTGCATCTTTACCAGAATTCTCAACACTTTGGCCAAAAACCATACTTGTCCATTTTACTAGTGAAGCCACCGTTTGAGTAGCAGCAAGGCTAAATAACCTACTTGCCACTCCACCACTTTTTGCAGTCACAGTAAATATCTTCATTCCTGTAACAGCAGCTTTTTCTAGGTCAATATCCAATGGATTGTCTGGACGAACTATTACTGCGATTTCAGACGAGGAAACATCCGGCATTGCTGGGACATTGACTGTGAATTCGGAATTAGCCGTTATCGGCTGTGATTCCACCGCCATGCCGGCTAAACCGCCGACTGATACGGTCAAAGAACCGCCCATATCACTGGTTACGCCAAAGGAGAAGGAACCTCCTTTGACAAATGTGTTGCCACCAGAAATGGTGATATTCGGTTGCGGATGTCCGCTTAGTGCGTCCGTACTAGCAAATACGGGAACTTGTATAAGCGATACGATCATTACCAGTACTAATAGTAGCGCCAGACTTCTTTTTAGTTTCATTTGACAACCTCCTTTGAGAAAGCGTTTTCAAATTATAGTAACATATAATCCATGATAGTCAATGGAAAATTGGAGCTTTGAATTGATTAATTCATCTGGTACCGCAAGTAAATATGTTTACTATGGAAACCGCAGGATGCATGACAGGAATGTCATACCTTGCGGTTTCTTTTATAAGATTCGCTTCTGCTGCCAGTAGTAGAGTATAGTAGGAATAGTTGAAAATATATTCTAGGAGGCTATAGCCATGTCACAGGAAATTTGGATTAACCTGCCGGTCAAAGATGTTGAGAGGTCAACTGCTTTTTTCAATGAGATTGGATTCCATGCAGTGAGCTTTGGTATCGAGAGAGCCAAGCTTGCCATAGGCCAAACAACGATTTTACTGTTCCTGGATGCGGCGTTTGAGAAATTTACAGGTTCAAAAACCGCAGATACTTCCCATAGCGCAGAAGTAATATTTTCCATTGGCGCTGAAAGCAGAGAAGAAGTAGATGCGTTTATCAAAAAAGTAGAGTTTGCCGGAGGAAGCATCTTTGGCAAGCCGAGTGAAATTGACGGCTGGATGTACGGCGCAGGATTTGCCGATCTGGACGGTCACCGCTGGAACCTGCTGTACATGGATGAGAGCAAAATGCCAAAACGCTAATATGGAAACGCCGGTCACCTGCTTAAGGTCACCGGCGTTTTTTTTACACCCCGTATAATCTCATATCTGTCATTCAAATCAAAATCTGGGTGAACTCATTTTGGCCGAATGGGAAAAGAGTGCCCGAACGAACGCCCATTGTCACCGTCTCCCATGATTTTTACCCATTCCTGCGTATGAAGAGCAAGATCTCCTAGGTTTGAAAATATTTAAATTAATCTGCGCTTGAGGTAATGTGCTCCCATTTTTCATATTCCTCCAGCATGGAATTGAGCTGTGTGCGAGCCATTACGAGTCCCATGCTCCCCAAAGCCAGTCTTCTTGGCGGATTGTCTGTGCCGGCAATATCGGCGACCGCAGACATTGCTTTTTCTACATCGCCGTAAGGCGCGGTTTTGGCAAGCTCATTGTACCAATCATAAGCCGTTTGATAATCGGGTATATCGCTTTTAACTTCTTGCGTATTTCCTTGGAAGCCTGTTTTGAAGCCTGCCGGCTCGACAAGCGTGATATTGATCCCGAGTTCCTTCACTTCGGCAGCCAGACCTTCGCTAAGATTTTCAAGGGCTGCTTTTGAACTGCAATAGATGGGCAAGGTCGGCAAGCTTTGTACACCGCCCATAGACGATATATTGATAATATGTCCGGAACGATTTTTCCTCATTTGCGGAAGCACAGCTTGAATCGTCCCCATGACGCCAAATACATTCGTTTCATATTGCCTGCGAGCTTGTTCGACCGTTACTTCTTCAAAAACGCCCGCTTGAGCGTATCCCGCATTATTGAGCAAAACATCAATTCGCCCATATTGACTCGTTACCGTATGGACAACCTGATGAACCATCTCCTGATTCGTTATATCTAATGCCAGCACCTGAATGTTAGGGTATTGATCAAATGCAGGAGCGGCTTTCTGCGGATCTCGCATGGTTGCTACTACATTCCAATGACGCTTGGCGAATTGAAGGGCCAATTCCTTGCCGAAGCCTGTTGACGTGCCAGTAATTAAAATGGTTTTACTCATCTGTATTCCCTCCCGATAGTGGTTTGAGCATCGCTCGAGAATGATCTTAAATCTTAAAGTCGACTTTAAGTCAAGCGCTAGTTTAAAAAATCATTCTTTTACAATACGCCTAAAAGTTATTCCCACCAGTTTGCAGAAGGGTATTTCGTAGCTCCTATTGTTACAGTTTCTCCTATTCTAGGTGTCGCCAAAGCTGCATTCAGCTGCTCTGCCGCTAGTTTTGCCCGTTCAATAGGGTCTGTCCAACTGTGCAACGCTAACGTAAAAGCTCCCCAGTGTATAGGGATCATCAATTTACCTTGCACATCCAGGTTAACTTGCACCGACTCTTCAGGAGTCAAATGAATATTTGCCCACTTTTCATCTCCTTGAAATGCGGCCCGTATCCGCTGTCCCCGCTATAATATATTTTCATTTGATCACTAACAATGACCCAGGAGCTCCATAAGGTAGACATGCCGCTGCTTCCGCCCCGGCCAGAGAAATGCCTTGCCGGCGTGCTGATTAACGTTAGTCCTTCAACGGACTCCTTATCCCACCAATCAAGCTCTTTAATGAACTCAGGTTCGACTCCCCACTTCGTCAGATGACCGGCAACCCCCAAGGGAACTATAAACTGCTTTACCTTTCCTTTCAGCTTGCGAATCGATCCATAGTCCAGATGATCATAATGATCATGCGATATTATAACAGCGTCTATTTCAGGCAAATCCTGTATTTCTGCCGGCAGCTTGTCACTGTAACGTTTGGGACCAAAGAAAGGAACAGGAGAAGCATAATCGCTAAATACGGGGTCTATTAACAGCTTCACCCCATTTAATTTCAGCAATAGCGTGGAATGACCAAACCAGATCACTTGATCTTCTTTATTTTCCTTAAAAGCTTTCAAATCAAAAGAATCGACCGGTACGTTCCCCTTCGGCCTGCTGTTCGGAGTCCCTTTTATTGTTTTTATCAGCGCATCCGCGGTATCTTTTAAACTGTAATCCATCGGCGTTGGAATTTGATTGCGAAACTTCCCGTCGATAAACTGAGGGGAAGCCTGAATTCTTCTCTGACTTTCTGCCGAGCTTTTGCCGCCAAGCGGAGGATAATATTTCAGCATCAACAAGATGACTAAAGCTGCAATAACAACTAGAATTAATAATTTCATTCTGTTTATTCCCAACTTTCTCTTCATTACATAACGGAACTGTGACCCAGAATCGCCTTAGGCTCTAAATACTCTTCGATTCCGTACGTGCCGTGATCCCTGCCTATGCCTGAGCTTTTAAACCCTCCGAACGGTGCTTTCGGTTCGTCGTGTAAGCCGTTGACTGATATCCGTCCGGCCACGATTTGCTCAGCGACCCGATTGCCCCGCTCCGTGCTTCCGGAAAAGACGAATGCTTGCAAGCCATATGGTGTGTCGTTCGCGATTTCAATAGCCTCTTCTTCCGTCTTATAAGTAATAATCGATAGGACAGGACCAAATACTTCTTCTTGTGCAATAGTCATATCGTTCGTCACATTGGAAAAAACAGTCGGCTTTACATAGTAACCGTCTTCGAGCCCTTGAGGACTGCCTGCGCCACCAACAACCACTTCAGCTCCGTCATCGATCGCCTGGGTAATATAGTGCTGAACCCTTTCGAACTGCTTTTGATTCACCATTGGCCCAATAACAGAAGCTTCGTTCCAGAGGTCGCCAACTTTTAACGCCTCGACGGTTGCAGCCATTAAACGTTTGACCTCCTCTAGACGCGTTTCCGGAACGAGCACCCTAGTACCGGCAAGGCAAGCCTGACCGCTGTTGATGAATCCAGCCCTTACCGCAAGCGGAACGGCTTTCGTTAAATCGGCGTCATCCAAAATGACGGTAGGCGATTTCCCTCCAAGCTCGAGCGTAACCCTTTTTAAGTTAGCCGCCGCGCCTGCCGCGATTCGTTTTCCGATTGCTGTAGAGCCTGTAAACGTGATGCCGGTAACGTCCGGATGGCGAGTCAACTCTTCGCCGACTACTTCTCCCTTGCCGTTAACGATATTGATAACGCCAGCCGGGATATTCGCCGCATGGACGGCTTCCATAAATAGTTCCGTTTGCGCAGCGCTAAACTCGCTCGGTTTGACAACGACGGTGCAGCCCGCTGCAAGCGACGGCGCAATTTTATTGGCAAGATGCGTTGCATTGGCATTCCAAGGCGTAATGACTCCCACAACGCCAACCGGCTCCATTCGAACCTTTGCTGTGCCGGCTGCTCGTATAAAGGGATACGATTGGGCCGTTTCCTTCATAAGCGAAAAGGCGTTGATCGCAAGTTGTGTCAGCATTTTAGCCACTGTAACCGGCGCGCCGTATTCCGAAACAGTCGCCTCCGTCAATCTGTCGAATCGTTGCGATAGCGATTCATGCAGCCGCGAAAGCATTTCCATGCGTTCCTCAACGCTCGTTTTAGAGTACGTTTTGAATGCAGCCTTAGCTGCCTCTATTGCTTTGCGAGTGTCCTCAACGTTTCCGAGCACGACTTTGCTGGCTGGTTGCTTGTTTTCGGGATTGATCAGCTCCAGCTCTTCCGTACCCACCGGTTTGACAAATTGTCCATTTATATAAATCTTGTCGTACACATTCATTATTGTTTCCTCCCCATCCTTACAGATTATTTAGCGTAACTCATTTACATTGTAAACGTTAAAGTCCACTTTAAGTCAATAGCTTTACATAAAATTGGCGAAGCCCTGATCCATTATTTCTATCGATAGAAATAATGGATCAGGGCTTCGCTTATACAATTTCAAAGCAGAATTTCGCTCGTATTCACTAGAAATCTTCATTCGTTGGGCTCATCCAACTTATTAATATATTCGAGAAAGCTCTCTTCCGGGTTGCCATTCTGGATGTTATTATATACCTCCAGCTTTTGACTCACCGCTTCAAAAGCATCGTTCAGCACCTGCTGCTTTTTTACGATTTCAGCTTGATGCGCTTCCAATATGGCCCTTCTCTGCGCAATCGTCTTTTCTCCCTGCTTGGCAAGCTCAACAATTTCTCTTATCCCAGCTATGCTCATTCCCGTTGCACGAAAACAAGTCATTAATCGAATCCAGTCCAAATCCCTTTTATCAAACAGGCGGTTGCCGTTGTCATCCCTGCGAATATTCGGCAATAATCCTTCTTTATCATAAAATCGTATTGTATGTGCAGGGCAATTTAATTTTTCCGATGCTTCCTTTATTGTAAACAATTCGCTCTCTCCCCATTCCCAAGCGTCTATTTTTTAGAATATCATTCTCTTCCTTGAGATCTGCCAACTGTTATCGAACTTTACGTACCTCATCATCTTAAGGTAACTGCTGCCCGAAACGCACTGTCTCCGTCATGTTTATAAAATTTCACCCAGTCTCGGATTGTGGTGTAATGAACATCCAGTTCCTTAGCCGCATTCGCAAACGTTGTGTCTCCGGCTAATATTCGCAATACAACCTGTTCCTTAAATGCCTTATCAACCTTCTTGCGTTGCCTCATGATAAATCCCTCCACTTTTATTATAGAGGTTTTCTATGTGTCTATCTATTCGGGGCAGGGTCACACATTTCACAACCTCTCCCATTTCTTATGGATATTTATTATGATTAGACGTTGAGCATCAAGGACGGATGCTGAAAAGTTGTAATTTATACTTTTTATTAACATCATTTGCCCGTTACTTCAAGGCTGCCGATTCATGCTGGCAGCCTCGTCTTAGTTTCTTTTATTAAACAAACGTACCCGTTAGGTCAATGAAGACTTCAAAACGAGTTATTCCCACATGCCAGTGAGTTCCATGCCGCAATTTGGGAAATGGAACCGCCTTGCATCCCGGAAGGTGTTATTGCGCATATTTGTTTCGGCCTTGCACCTACTCCATACGTAATCACAGCTCTAACCTGCATAGGGCTTTCGTTCACCTCGAACACAAGATCCGCATGGCCCGTGCAATAGCAACCATCGTCATATTCGGCGCGAACGTTACTGAAGGATAGTAGTCGAACACCTTCTTCTTCAGCCAACTGCTTCCAAGCGCTTTCCTTGCTGCCCGCGGTCTTCTGCCCTTCCCAGCCAAACAGTTCCGCAGCTCTGTCATAGTTTTGCTCCTGGACTGCTTTCAGGAATGAAACGGTTTGCTTTTGTATACCTATTGGGTTCCAAAACAATGTTACTTTGTACAGCAAAAACATTATGCACAACAACAACCCCAAATAGCCTACCGATTTCACAAGTAGTTGATTCATCTCTGTCCTCCCTCCATTCTAAATAGTAGACGAAACGTATTGGGAAAGTGTTACGTTAATCTGACCAATAGCTTAATAAAAAAAAGAAACAGCTGCCGCGGCAGAACTGCTCCTTGTTTTGTTCAACTATCGTTTCCTGTTAGCTTAATCATCAAGCCCATAGAAATCTTTTACTTTAAGCCATGTCTCTTACCAAAAGCTTCTGGGTTTATATGGCATTCTAAGCTGAATTTGTTCACTGTTTTTGATTAAATAAACTGTACATTCATGTATTTCCAATATATCTCCAAATCTAATAATTATATCTAGGCAGTCGTTTCTATAATATTCTTCTCTTGAATCTGACTACTCTTCTTTGCTAACCGAAAGTCTTTTCTTCACTTCCCTATCTCTCCAGCATCATTGTCCCTTTGCTCATCATCATCTTTATGATGGTAATGTTCATGATAAATACCGTCCATCCCAACCAACTTTCCACTTTTCTTATAATAGTAAGCGAAATTGCGGTCTACTGGTAATTTAAGCAACTGATAATTTGAAGTCCTCAGTAGGCAATAAGTTCTTCAATAGCTTTTTCTTTAGATGTATAAATGGCAATTGGAAAGAAGTTAGGAAACCGCGTTGTCCCTTCAGAAACAAAAATCCCCCAAACAAAATCTAAAATCATTAAATCACCCAGTATCTGTTGTTTATATTATTTTACAGCATTTTGGTTTGTTTAAGTGATTATTTACAAAGAATTGTTGCAATTCAATATGACAATCAATGCTGCACACGTATCACTAATCACTGCAATCCATAATGTGAGCAGTTCTGAAAAGATAAGAATCAAGACATATCGTATACTGACGTATTCCGAAATCGAATTCGGGAGGAAGCCAAAAAAATTTTAAAACGCTACTGACATACTGTTGTCAGTAGCGTTTATTTATAATCGAAGTAAGTAACCGTAAAGGAGTGGGAGATAAATGCGAAGTATTTTGGCCCAAAATGATATGATACGGTATTGTATCATTTATTATAGGAAGGATGGTATCTCGTGAATTTTGCTTCTGTACGCATCATTACCGACGACGTGGATCGTCTCGTCGAATTCTATGAGAAAGTCATGGGTGTTTCGGCGGAACGCCCCGCGCCCGTCTTTGCCGAACTCGTTGTGCCATCGTGCACACTAGCGATCGGCCACTCTCAGACGGTGCAGCTGTTCGGCGCTGGTTCCGCAGTGGCGGCCGACAATCATACAGTCATCATCGAGTTCCGCGTCCACGATGTCGATGCCGAATACGAGCGCTTGAAGCCGCTTGTCGACCAGTGGGTAAAGGAACCAACCACGATGCCGTGGGGGAACCGTGCTGTGCTGTTTCGCGATCCCGACGGCAACCTGGTTAACCTCTTCGCGCCGGTGACCGAGGAAGCGATCAAACGGTTCAGCGGTAGGCGTTGACGGACAGTTGAAGTGAGTGAGGCGAATTTCATAGTTAGTAATTTTACTAACCGCTTCATAGAAAGAGACCATAGCAACGAGCTATGGTGTCTTCATTTTATCTTGGCTCTTCATTATTTATTGAGAAACGGATCTATTTCGCGCTCCTCTTTGTCTAAATATATTTTGTTATCGCCTTCCGCATAGCTCCAAAAAATATTTCTTTTAATCTCAAATAGCCTTCCCAGCCGGTAATGAAAGTGGTTATTGGAATTACTACGAACGTCCTCCTGGAGTTCTCTTTTTGGAGACTTATCCTCTATACTAAACGCCTCCTTTTTTGGGCGAGTATCTCCAACCATTTTATGCTGCTCATTATAGTATCCTGTCCGCTAGCTTAATACTCTGTCCAATTGATTGATTGCAGTGATTTGGCCATATACCCACGTTATGTAACGATTGTCGGGAATGAGATAATGTTCTTGTCAATTTTGGGAATGGGATAAAGTTCTTGTCACCCGACATGTGTGTCATCTGAATATCGAATGTATAACGCCTTCAAAGAAAGTACGATAAACTGCCGGTATAATAATAACCGGTATTAGGAATTATTCGAACAAAAATAATGAGGTTTTCTCAGAAGTTTCTGGGAAAGCCTCATTTAGTTATTTCCACCGTTCACATATTTTTATAGGTTATTAAGCTGCAGCATGATGAATTGTTGTTTGAACAGTAAAACCTTCTCTATTAGGAAGCATACTTGCCTGTTAACGTAACGAGGCTATCGATCTATGACGGCAGCCTGGCTATGTTTGAGAACTGAGACAGTAAAAATGGTAAATTAACCCATAGATCGACCGTTAACGACTTCTCTGTTCCAACAGGCCCGCTTAAATTCGGACCTTTGGAGACCGCCGCCTATCGGCTCAGCTGAGGGTCATACTGATTTGATACAGTAAAAGCCACTCTAGTTTCTCCACACAGCCGTCAAGTGCATAAAGTATGGTCAATTGACGAAACTTATAACGAAATGTACTTCCGACAGGAAAGTGAGGAATGTTGCCTTGATGACTAAAATCTACGATAAAGGAATTACGGGCTTATTATTGGTTGACCCCTATAATGATTTCTTATCACCGGAAGGTAAAGCTTATCCTCGTCACAAAGAAATATCGGAATCCGTAAACCTGCTCGAACATTTAAAAGCAATCGTTGATAGGGTTCGAAAAGTCGGCATCCGTGTTTTTTTTGTTCCCCATCACCGATCTGAACCGGATGATTTCGATACTTGGTTGTATCCAAATCCCAATCAGGTCAGAGCAAAAAAATCACAAATATTTGCAAAAGGTACTTGGGGTGGGGAATTTCATCCCGATTTTCAACCTCAAAAGGGCGACGTGATTATCAAAGAGCATTGGTCGAGCAGCGGATTTGCGAACACAGACTTGGATCATCAGCTGAAAATGCATGGCTTACAAAAGGTTATTATTATCGGTTTGTTAGCCAATACATGCATCGAAGCAACCGCACGCTTCGGCTCGGAGTTGGGTTACCATGTTACTCTGGTTAAAGATGCTACAGCGGCTTATAGTAAAGAAGCTATGCACTCGGCGCATGAAGTTAATGGGCCTACGTTTGCTCACATTATTATAACAACGGAAGAACTTCTTGCTCAACTGTGAGGTTGTTAATCTGACCGATATTATGTGTTGAACTAACCATGGCAAAGGATATATGTTCTTTGCCCAGTATCGGTAAAGGATGTAAGTTCTTTTCTTGCGGGACAAGAACTTACATTCATAAAATAATAAAACCGCGCAGCACGTGGATTTCTATAGATATACGTACTTGTCCTCTTACATTGAAATACAACAACGAAATTACTAGGGTATTTATGAGACATATGTATAAATGACACCTAGCAGAATCAAAAAAAACGACAAACAAAAGAGACATGATGTCACTCCAGCATGCCCCTCCTCTATATTTAGAATCCTTGCTCGTTTCCACTTCATTTACTTCTCTAAGAGTTTTAGAATTTCGGATCTTTTCTTCTCATCTACAATTTCCTTCGCTTTATCGAGCGGTGTGAGGCCACTATTGTCTTTCATTTCCTTATTAGCGCCTTTTTTCAACAACAATTGAATCACCTTAGTCACCTCTTCATTGCTTGCTAGAGCATGTTGATTAAAATCAACCGCATAGGAGAGCGGCGTATTCCCTTTCTCATCTACTGCATTGACATCCGCCTTCGCATCTATCAACAACTCGGTCATTTCGTAGACACCTTGGAGGGTGTCATATCCGAAAGGATTGACTGCTCTCATTAATGGAGTGGTACCGTTCCAATTACTTTTGGGCTTCTGATTAGGGTCTGCCCCGTGCTCGATCAGTATCCTCACAATTTGCAGATTTTGCGGCATGCTCATATCTACAGCCGCTAACAGCGGCGTTTCCCCCTCAAAACCAGCAGCATGCACATCAGCTTTGTTCGCGAGTAGCGACTTTACAATTTCTACGCTCTCATCGGTTAATCCCGAATGAGCGAAAGGATGAAGCGCTGAAAGCAGAGCCCCTCCACCTAGATTCGGATCCGCTCCCATAGCAAGCATCTTGTTGACTAACCCTAGTTTTTTTTTGCTTGCTACTTGCATGAGCGGGGTCATTCCATTGGCACTAACATTTACGTTGGCTTTGGCATCCAATAGATTTCCCGTTAAATCAATGGCTCGTTCCGCTGCATAATGCAGTGGCGTATACCCATTTGATTCATCTACCATATTGAGGTCAACTTTCTTCTGAATTAATAGATCAACTAAATCGGCAACGTGCGGCTTCCCTTGAAACATATGAGCAATTTTTAGAATTTGGAGAAAAATAGGGTTAAGATCCTCTGAAGCTATAGCATCTACGTATTTCTTTGTTTCTATTAAATCGCCATGTCCAGCTACATCAAATAATTGGAGAGCCGTCATTTCGACTCTTGTTTGTTTCTGCTCGGTCGGTGTCCCATACTTAATCGATATTTGCTGCTTCGTCTCGTCGTACTCGACTTGCCCTCTCATGCTTTCAGCAACGAACCGAATGGGCACATAAGCATGCCCGTTATAGTTCAAAACTGTGTATTCACTATCTACCTGTTTAGAGACACCATTAAATAAAAAGCTAACTTGAAACTTGATAGCTTGTATCGTATCTGATGCATATACAACCGTTGATAGGGTCAAACCGGCACCCAAAATCATTCCAATCACTAATTTTTTCAATGCGTACTACCCCCTTTAGATCTCATTTAGTTATACTAAAATTTCCAAACTTTGTTTCTTGTAGATAGGTAGTTTTATAAATGATACCTTGTTGTCGTGTTTTTAAAGTTAAACACATAATAACGCTCCAATAAAATAAAGTATGAAAATTTCCACTACATAGCAAATTATGACATTTTTAAAAAGTGGAAATTAGCTATTTTACTTAAATGGAATCAAAAAAAGAGCTGCTACAATGCAGCTTCTGCGTATCGCATCTCTAAGTGGATATAACTTTGTTGTAAATCTTAATTCTATACCTTTTTGGACTAATCAAATTTTCATATATTCCTACAGACTTGGGTTTCACTACTTGATGAGAGATATAATAGCCAGTTGTCTTATCAAAAAGCTCAAAACCTCTTAATCAAAGCAATATCTCCATTTAGCGATAAATCCTTTCATCAAACTCATCTTCTTTACCTTAAGTAACCAACTACATTATTTAATTTTTCTATATCTTGTGGTTGAATCTTCAAAGTCGTTTGCGATAACCCTGTACCACCGTAAACAAAAGGAAATCGATATAACTCTCTATCTAAAATTGTTGGGATACTTGGATTTATTAATGGCACATTACCAATCCTACAGCCAGTTACTTGTTCTACTTCTTTAGGCTTTGCCAATTTGATTTCTTGAATTTCTAATATCTCTTTCAACGAATCACATTCCACTCGACCATAATCTCCAGAAATTATCAACGAATAATAACCTTTATCGGTCTTCAGTATGAGTGTTGGGGCAGTTTGTCCAAGCTGAATACCAAAATAATCTGCACCTTCCTGTGCTGTGTTAATTGGTATGCTATGTTCAATGATCTCATATTCAATTTGCTCGTTATTTAAAATGGATATTAGTTCCTCCATATACTTCCCTCTTTCATACTGAAATTTGGCTACTTTCATACAAAACTATTCGTAAGCAATAGTCGATTTCCTTTTTATGGTACAAGCTTGATTACACTTTCCTACCAGTTAGTGTAGAACCACGGCAACGAAGAAAATAAGCGATGGATCGGTTCTATCGCCGCGATATCGTGTCCCGTTAGCTTAGCGAATGATTCGCTATTTGCGCTCAAAAACGAGACGAGCAGCAAGTCCTGTTAACACACTTGCCATCAACCAGCGTTGCAGCCTCAGCCACGTTGGGCGTGTGCCGAACCAATCGGCAATTCTACTAGCCGTAAGAACAATAAGCAGGTTTACCGTAAAACTGACGGTAATTTGTGTCAGACCTAAAGCTGCGCTTTGGAGCAGCACCGAACCACGGGTAGGATCCACAAATTGAGGCAATAGTGATACATATAAAAGAGCAATTTTGGGGTTTAGCAGATTTGTCATCAATCCCATTAAAAACAGCTTTTTCGGAGGATCAATGGAAAGACTTTGCTTAGGCGCAAAAATCGGAACGGCTCCCGGTTTGACTGCTTTCCAAGCAAGCCAAAGCAAGTAGATGGCCCCCGCCCATTTTACTAATACGTAAAGAAAGGGGACGGTTAGGAAGAGAGCTGAAAGACCGAACATGGTTGCTACAATGTAAATCAAGAACCCAAGAATAACGCCTAGAAGCGAAATCACCCCCGCTACGCGTCCTTGCAAAATGGAACGAGAAATCAGATAAATCATGTTAGGACCCGGAGAACAAACCATGCCGAGCGAAACTACTGCAAAAGCAATCAAAGTACCGGAAGTTACCAAAGTACATTACTCCTCTCAGGCTAGGCCGTAGAAGTGGCCTTAAACAATATGGGGAAGAATCTCAACATGACAGAACATTTCCTTCAGTGCTTTTTTCATTCCGATAATCGTCACCACTTTAACACGGCCGATTCCTTTCGTACCTACGTATCATAAATATACGCAACATTGAATTTTTATACAAATCTTTTTTTGAGTTTCTTTGCCACATAACTGCCCGTTACCACAACGCGGCTGCCAATCTATGCCGGCAGCCGCGTCGTGGTTGTTTATTGAACTATCGTTCTCCGTGAATTGAGTGGCTTAACAACTCCAGAATCAATTTAAAAAAGGCTTCAGTTAGTTTTTGTTAAAAAAGGTTTCTTCTAACGCTTCGTTTACAATATGAGTTATTTAGTGGAAAGATCGTCAATCGCTTGGACAGTTAGTTCCAACGCTTTAATTCTTCTTTCTAAAAGCGTTCTTTGGGGACTACCAACCTTTGACTTAGCATAACTGTTTTCAATGGATGGAAATAAACCAGTAATAACATTGCGAGCTTCTGCTAAATCTTCCTGTGTGTAATAATGGGGTCTTTGATTCCAAACGTTTTCTAGCATGGCTAAGCCGATGGAAACAGCTTTGAGTCGTTTCTTTACTAGGCTAGTATTTGCGCCATTTTGAGTCATCTGGGACAAGGCATTCTCGAGTTTACTAATTGTCGATTGTAAAGATTTTATTGATTCAAATTTATCTACATTTAATACATTTTCCATGTTAGTACTGTCCTTTCTTAGTTTCTGTATTATTTGTTTGATGAATTGTCATACCTCGAATAGGGCGGCTAGCGATCTCCGTTATCACAATCCACCTTTAACCAAATCTATGTTGAAGTAAATACAGGATTTGTGTCACTAGTCGACAATGAAGGGAGATTTGTGCATTTTCAAATCTCCCTTCATAAAAAATAAAAAGCCTGATTCCTCAAGCTTTTCTTCCATATGTTATGTAGGCACATTTGTGTCATTTTTCTATCAGATTGAGATGGATTTATAATTTCAGATGACTTAGTTGATTCTATTTCTTTAAATGATACGGTACAGTAGTTACAATTACATCTCTCCGATATAGCAAGTGTGTACGAATCAGTAAACTGGATGCAGGATATTATGCCAGCCTTTTTTAGGAATAAATTGCGGAATAATAACCGTAACCTGATAGCTCGACTCATTCGCTTTGCGTTGAACGGTATCAATAAACTTGGTCAGTGGCTGGATAATACTTCTGTAAGGAGAGTGGAGTGTCACCAGTCTCACATCAGGTTGCCACTTGTTCCACTTTTCTTCAAACGCCGCTTCATCCTCTCTTTCAAACGGGACGTACACTGCAATAATCTGGTGGGGTGAAAGGGATTTTGCATAGTTTAATGAGTACTCCACCACATGAGTAACTCCCGCCACAGGAAGAATGATTACATTTCCCTCAATCGGCACAGCAGGCTCACAGGTTGTAAGTCTCAATTGGTCGCTAACTGCTTCATAATGCTTTCTAATTCGATGAAAGAGATAAATGATTAAAGGCAAGAAAACTAATACAGACCAAACCTGTGAGAACTTGGTTAAAAAGAACATCATGGTGACGATAAAGCTGATCCCAGCACCTGTTGTGTTAATAATGAGTTTGGCAACCCAGCCTTTTGGTCTTTCACGAATCCATTTTACAACCATTCCTGTTTGGGAGAGGGTAAATGGGATAAACACACCTACAGCATAAAGCGGGATGAGTTGTTCCGTCCGTCCTTCAAAAACAATAATTAAGACGATTGAAAGAATCCCAAGAATAATGATCCCATTGGAGTATCCCAGCCGGTCCCCTCGAACCGTGAACATTCTAGGTATAAACTTATCTTTTGCAAGATTCACGGCAAGTAAGGGGAAAGCAGAATACCCGGTATTAGCAGCAAGGATTAAGATCAATGCCGTTGTTCCTTGAATGAAGAAGTACATAAAGTTCCTTCCGAACGTCTGTTCTGCTATTTGGGAGACAACTGTTACCTCGGATCTCGGAGAAATTCCATAATAATAAGCCAAGTATACAATTCCGGAAAATAACAAAGCCAATAAAGTACCCATCGCAATTAACGTTTTAGCAGCATTATTAGGAGCAGGGTTTTTAAAGTTCGGAATGGCATTCGAGATGGCCTCAACTCCTGTTAAAGCAGAACTACCTGAGGCAAAAGCTCTTAGAAGTAGAAACAAGCTAATTCCAACCACTGGTGTACCGATTGGTGTATGTAAAGCAGGTGAAACATGTCCCGTGAGGATGTTGTAAATACCCACGCTAATTAGAATAAATAAAGCTAAAACAAATAAATAAACCGGATAGGCTAATATAGAAGCAGACTCCGTTACGCCTCTTAAGTTCAAGATTGTAATAAACAAGACAAATATACTAGCAATGACTACATTATGAGCATGTAAACTAGGAAATGCAGACGTAATAGCATCCGTGCCGGCAGACACACTTACTGCTACCGTTAAGATGTAGTCTACCAACAAGGAGCCTCCGGCGATCAGCCCAGGATATATACCCAGATTTTCCTTCGATACCACATACTCCCCACCACCGTGAGGATAAGCGAAAATAATTTGCCGGTAAGATAAAATAAGAGCTAATAACAGAATTAATACTCCAAAGGCAATTGGCATGGAATACCAAAATGCTACGGCACTAACGGTTACTAAGACTAATAATATTTGCTCTGGGCCATAAGCAACTGAAGATAAGGCATCTGAAGAAAGGATGGCTAAAGCCTTAGTTTTATTAAGTTTTTGTTCCCCTAATTCATTTGATTTTAACGGTCGGCCAATTAAAAATCTCTTAGAGCAGATAACACTCGTGTTCACCACCATTTCACACCCAATTCCCGGGCTCTTTCTTTAAGATTGATAATTGTAAACAACAAAAAACACAGGTGCATGCAGCCCTGTGGTCACTAGGATCAGAAGCTTCACCCTCCACTCTCCATTTACGCTTACGAAGTTAGCTGTCGGATTCGGGCGTTGAGAGTCGCCCTACCAGGATTAATAATCCTTGGATTCACCCCAAGTGAGCAGACAACAGTTTTTACAACTGGCATCCCTACACCTGTTTGGTTCCCCCGCTTTTCATTTACTGAAAACTCAGCGATATTAGAATTGGAAACTGTATTTAGTTATAGATACAAGAATGAATACTACTCCTTTTGTCAGTGACTGTAAAATTTAAATATGGATTGAAAAAGGTGGATTATCTTGTATTTATCACATGTAAGCGATTACTTGGTGTTCAAGGTTCTATAAGCTCACTTTATCGCGTTCTTTCTTCAACTATCATAAATCTTTTAATAAAAAGGTTAACTATTTACTCAAGTTCTACAATTGTCGAACGCAGGCCCGATAGTTTTTTTAAATCCTTGATAATATCCAATGTTGTGTTAGTGAAGAAAAACAAATCATCTGCTTCTTTGGGATTTCGACAACTTATTTGAGGGAGAACAGACTCATAGCTCTCAAATATAAATGGACGTACTGAAGGAAGAAGTAGCTTCCTAAGTACGTCCATTGCTCTCTCGTTTTCCGTTAGTTAAGTGAGCTACACTTTTACTTTTGATACGATCAATTGGAGTTAAATTTCCCCAAAATCCACTTGTTTATAGAACGCGAAGCAAGACAATGTCTCTTTACCGCCGTCAGTATAGTAATTGATACGGGCCTCGGCGTTTTTAATGTTGCATAAACATATAGCGTGTTCGGCTATTTTATGGTGATGCTCGTATTGCAGTTCGGGGGCATTATTATGACGATGAGTACTTTTTTCTGGCTACTACTGGGGCAAAAAATCGGAATACGTGAACGACGTTTAATTATGGTCGACAATAATCAGTTCGGGTTGTTAAATAAATTCCTCCTCTGGAGCTGAGGGGACGGGTAGCGTGGTCTGGCTTGAATAAGTTAGGCATATGCCCGTGGACGTAAGCCCATCATTTTCATATACATACATAAAACATGTGTGAGCAGAAGAGGGAGATCTATGAGCAAGAATCTGTTTGATATCCAGACCGCCATTTTATTGTCCGCACTTTGCAGCCAAAGCTATCAACAGTTTGAAAGCGCCGATGGAACATTTGTTCTGCCGCGTCGTTATCAGTTGGTTACGGAATTTGAAGCCGCTTCATTTACAGGCAGAAAAGAACCGTTCGGCTTTATCGCCGAGGCAGCTGACCGGATCGTCCTGGTGTTTCGTGGAACGAATACCAAATCGGACTGGATATCCGATGCAATCGCCAGACAGAACGCGTTTCCCTATGTGAAGAACAGCGGCTCCGTGCACCAGGGGTTTCTCGGGATTTATGAATCGGCTCGGCAACCCGTCTTGTCAGCCTTACAGACTCTTTCCCGTCATAAGCCGCTTTATATTACAGGGCATAGCCTTGGCGGTGCGCTTGCCCATCTATGCGCCGTTGACACCGCAGTGAATAGCGGCTTCAGCGATCCTATCGTTTATACGTATGCTTCACCTCGTGTGGGGAACGCTGAATTTTCCAGCACCTTCAACCAAATATTCGACCGGCATCGAATTCACAACCCGTTCGATCTCGTTCCGCAGCTGCCGCCTATTCTCTATAAATCTCCGAAAACAGGCCAAACCTACACCTACTTACACGCCAAAAAAAGCCGTGAGCTGCCTTTCCAAAAGGGCTCTGTCGCCGCCAATCACGAAATTGCCAACTACTTCACCGAGCTTTCGCTGCAGGATCCCACTTATGCGCAGCTGCTGTGCACGGGCAATCCCGGGTTGTGTCCATAACTCCAAACCGATGTTCTTGTCACCCGACTACACATTATTACTAGAACAGGGAGCTCGCCTGGTCGTTCCTGAAGCTGTTAGCCCTTCCGGAGGCGGCCCTCCTAACTCCCTGAACTCTCGTGTCCCGTTCGTTGTCTGTTTTATTGAGTGTCTTTGTCACTTTTGTATTCCAAAATATCGCCTGGCTGACAATCCAAAGTCTTACATATCGCTTCTAATGTTGAAAAACGAACAGCTTTTGCTTTCCCATTTTTCAGAATGGAAAGATTCGCCATAGTAATTCCAACCCTCTCCGCAAGCTCCGTTACGCTCATTTTTCGCTTTGCTAACATCACATCAATATTGATGATAATCGCCATGTTATTCACCTCAGATCGTTAAATCATTTTCTGATTTTATATTAATAGCTTCTTGTAAAAGTCTTTGAAGAACAGCAGCAAAAACGGCGATCACCATAGAGGCGAAAATAATGATCAATCCCATTGGAATGAAACTTGGAGGGTCAACTCTCTTCCCCATGAGATAGTAGAGTGGCATACCTAGCAGGTACAAGGTACTGATTGTGATGGCACAGTATTTTATATTCTTTAAAGCCCTTACAGATAATTCCGAGAACGCTTGGTTCTTATCAATATAGCTCAAAAGTTTAAAAGCTTGATACAGAGCAAAGTAAAAAGGTATCGCTGCCGCGTACATATCGATTAAAACGAGAGATTTCATGTAAGCGATATCTGGGTACAATTCTCCAGCAAAATTCCCGATCTTAGGCACTAAAAATATGCAAAAAGCAAGAATTGGGATTCCAATAAAAATAACAGCCATCTTCAAAAAGAGTGTTGTTCCCCGTTTCATTAAGAGCACCTCGCTAATTTAATATAAAATGACTTTAACAGAAAATATATTGTTTTACAATAAATTAATATCGTTATTTATTAAATTGTTATTGTTAATGGAATATCCTTTTTATTTTAAGCAAAAAAATAAAAGCATTTCTCATTACGAAGAAATGCTCTTACTTTAAAATGATTACTTTAAACTTAACTTATTTAATATCTCTATAAATTGACTTTTAGTTTCAGGCTCCTTATCATTTTTTGTGAAGTTTAACATATAAATAGCCTTTCCTTTTATAGGTAAAGATGCATAATAAGTATCATGTGTTCCTGCACTACCTGAGGCAGCAGTACCATTGTCGGAATCTAATGTAATTAATCCAGATTTACCCAAAGGCAGATCAATATATTCATTATTAGTTACGCTACTATGATTAGGCATTTGGGTTAGAAAATTAAAGTTATCCATGTAGTTAATTGCACTAACTGTTCCTCTATTCTCGCCATTTTCATCTAAAAATTTATATACAACATTTTCACTTTTATCAAGCTTCCAATCTTTAGGTAACACAATATTCAACAATGCCAAACTATCTTGATTGTTTACAATCTCGTTAGTAGATTTTCCATTCACTTTAGTTATTGATCCCTTAGGTAATTGCGAATTAGGATTAGAACACGCAGAAATCATGAAAACTAATGCGATAAAAACAATAACAATAAATCTATTCACATTTCACAACCTCTCCCATTTCTTTATGACCATTTTATTATGATTAGACGTTGAGCATCAAGGAAGGTTGCTGAAATGCCAATAAAAAAGCACCCACGATGGAGTGCTTCTGCTTATTATATCTTCTCACTGTACCAGCTGCCGGTCATTGGCACAGCTGCTTCATTAGAGAAGTAACTCACATTTCCTCCTTATCCCTTAATAGAGCCAAGCATGACGCCTTTAGCAAAATGCTTCTGAAGAAACGGATATACGGCCAAAATCGGCGCCATGGCGAGCATGATGGAAGCCATTCGGATCGTTTCCTGAGGCACTATACGATCATCTCCGCTGGCTCCCGCTTGACCGACTCCCGTTGAGTCCGAATCGATTACCAGTGTTTTGACCAAAACCTGCAGCGTCCATTTCTTAGAATCGGATATATAAATAAGCGCGTTGAAATACGTGTTCCAATAAGACACAGCGAAAAATAGCGTGAACGCCGCAATGGCCGGCATAGACAAAGGAATAATGATTCTCAGGAACACCCCCATGTCCGAGCACCCGTCCATACGTGCGGAATCCTCCAGCTCCGAGGGCAGAGATTCGAGAAAGCTTTTAATCACTATTAAGCTCCAGGCGCTTGTTAAGCTTGGCCAAATCAGCGACCAATAGGAGTTGAGCAAGCCAAGCGATTTTACTAAAATATAGCTTGGTAGAATACCTGCTTGGAATACCAAAGTAAATACAACCGCGCTCAGCATCACCGAACGTCCCGGCATCGTTTTCTTAGTCAATGCATAAGCGAATGTGAAAGAAGTAACTACACTAAGTGCCGTTCCGATAAAGGTTACGAACACCGTGCTTTTCAAGGCATTCAGGAAGCTGTTGGTCGATAAAATGTATTTATACGCCGCAAGCGACCATTGCTCCGGAAACATATAAAATTTTAGCGGGATATACACTTTAGGATCTGTAAAGGAGACGCTGAACACGTAAATGAACGGAAACACACATACGATAGAGATCAGTACCAACAGCGAATAATTGACGTAATCGAATACCGTCATTCTTTTAGAGCTTACCAAACTCATGTCTTGCTCCCCTCTCCTAATAGATGCCCTCGTGTCCCATTTTTTTAACTATGTAATTGGAAGCCATCACTAGCACCAAGCCTACGATGCCCTTGAACATACCGACAGTAACTCCGACACTGATCTGTCCTTTCAAAATACCGATCGAGTAAGCGTATGTGTCAAACACTTCCGCTACCGACATAACCAGAGGGTTCGTCATCAGCAGCACCTGCTCAAAGCCAACGTCAGCCATATGCCCAAGTCTTAGAATGAGCAGAATAATGATCGTGGGACGGATCGCCGGCAATGTAATATGCCAAATTTGTCTCCAACGGCTGGCTCCATCTACGACGGCTGCTTCATAACGCTGAGGATCAACGCCAGCCATTGCCGCTAGGAATATAATGGTGCCCCATCCTGCTTCCTTCCACATATTTTGAGAGGTCAGCAGCGCCCAGAAGTAATTGGGGTTGGATAGGAAGGTAATGCGTTCGCGGCCAGATTCGGCAATCAGCTTGTTAACGATTCCGACATCAGAGGAGAGGATAAAGAACGTCATGCTAGCCACTACCACCCATGAAAGAAAGTGGGGCAAATACACAATCGATTGATTTACTCTTTTGAACACGTCATGCCGGACCTCATTCAGCATTAGTGCTAAGAAAATCGGCAGCGGAAACATAAAGATGAGCCCAAAGATATTAATGGCAAATGTATTTCTAAGCATGAGATAAAATTTACTGTCAGCAAACAGGTCGATAAAATTTTTGATTCCGATCCATTCACTGCCGCTAATACCAGCATAGGGATTGTATTTCATAAATGCGATAACGAGTCCCCACATCGGAATAAATTTAAACACAATAAAATAAAGGATCCCGGGCAATGCGAGCACGTACATGTACTTATGCTGCAGCACACGGATCCACAGCTTGGACTCCCTGCGTGTTTTGCCCGCAGCTTTAGTTAGAACAGAGGATTGCATTGTGGCTAGCACCTGCCTTCTCATTGTGATCTGTTATTTCCAAGTAGCGAGCTCCTTAATCTCCGTATAAAGCACCTTGGCTGCCGAGCCTTCTCGACAGCCTAAGGGTTTGTGCGCTTACTAATTTATGATTAAACGGGTAGGCCTTGCTCTCTCATCCATACCTTTAGTGGGACGTCTGCGTCCGTTGGTGTATAGTAGCCGTTGCAGTTCAAGCCATCTCCCAGCATCTGGCGGCGGATAGGGTCTGACTTCTCCAAGAGACCATCCATAGTCATATCATCTTTTCTCCGAATCCATCGATACCCGTAGCCGTAGAACAGCACTTTTCGCGTAATATCGGACCAATTGGTGCTGGCCGCATGCCATAGACGACGATCAAAGAACACGGCAGTTCCAGGTTTCACGCATACAGGAATAGCTCCCTCCGGCTGGCCAAGGCCATTGTCGGGAATTTGTATTTTATCCTGCACATGGCTGTTGGGCACGATCCAGAAGTTGCCTCGTCCAGGTTCGGAGAGATCCGACAAGAAATAAGCTACCTTCAATGACAGCCTCGGACGTGGATGAGACTCCATCTCCAGATTAACCCTCCCGCTGTCCTGGTGCCAGCCGAAGGTCTTATCGCTTTTCTCCTGTCCCGAGGGTGGAGTAATGATCATGTGCGTATGGTACATATAAATATTCCAGCCGAGAATATCCCATACTTTTGGCAGAATTTTTCCATAATCTACGAGATCCATGAATAATGGATGATCCTTCACGAAATCAGTATAGAATAAGGCTTTCTGAGGATCATGGCCCTCCTGCAGCTTGTTCTCGTAAATCCGGTCGACTTCGGCCGTTAGTGCGGTCACCTGCTCAGGGGACAGCGCATTCTCTACTATAATGTACCCTGTCTCATTAAAAGCGCGCCGTTCCTCTTCAGTCAATCTGTTCTGCAAGCTTGATGTTTCCATAAAGTAAACCCTCCCGATTGATTATTTATAGAAGCTGTACGCCTTCGCAAATTCCTTATAAGCCTGCTTAAACTCAGGAAGATTATTAAGCTTGCTCACATACGCTTTATATTCATCCATTGATATTTGTCCGACAATCGCTTTAGTCATCATGGACTGCCATTCATTGGAATACTTAGGCCATGTGTCTACCCACGCATTCGATATCAGCCAAGTGAAAATATTGTATACGCCAATCTTTTCATACTCGGCAACTTCCTTTCTTTTCTGCTCAACATACTCCTTAGGCGCACCCGGATTATCGACCTTCCCCCACTTCACGTAGGCGAATACACCGGCCCCAAGGCTTGTCGTATTGACTTCTTTTACTGATAATTCTGTCGGCACCTTCTGACCGTTGACCATTTTGTAGTGAATTCCTTCCACACCGCTATAACCGAAATCCGTGATCTCTTGGGACGCCGTTGCTTCAAAATATTTCAGCATTTGCTTCAATTTTGTTTCAGGTACCTTCTTCGAGATAAAAATGCCACCGTTAACGCCTGTTGACAAATCGACTGCATAGCCGCCCGGCCCTTTTAAAGGAGGCAATGCGATAATTTTCGCTTCGGGCTGCACCTTTTTAGCCTGTAACTCGAAATCATAATGATAGCGGGTGCTCCGCATGTAGGTTGCCGCTTTTCCAGTGCCGATAGCTTCTTCCATCTGCGTTCTTTTCATCGTCATATATTCCTTGGGCATGCTTCCGTCTGCATACAGACCTCTGAAATACTCAACCAAATTTGTATATTCATTGGTCAACTCATGCCAGATAAGTCCTCCCTCGCTATCATAATGCGGAGAGTACGCACCGAAGCCGGCTTCAAAGGGACTTACGCCTTCATTGGTTCCTACAATTCCCATGGTGTCTTTCTTGCCGTTGCCGTCCGGATCTCCGTTGGAAATGGCTCTTAATGCATCTCGGTATTCATCTAACGTTGTCGGGACTGGAATATTCAGCTTATCGAGCCAGTCCTTCCGAATATTGATCGAATTATCGATAAGCGAGCGGGATCGCGGTAAGGCATATGTTTTTCCGTCTACAGCAAGAAACTTCTGCCAGTTGGGAGGTGTGTTGTTTTTCAAATTCGGATACTGGCTCATATCTCCTAGGAAAGGAGTCAAATCCCAAAATGCTCCATTACGAATGGCGTTAATCATGGTGACCGTTAAGCCTTGGTTTGGGTAAGCGATAACTTCAGGGATATCTCCGGAGGAAAGAACCAGATCCAGCTTGGTAATGACGTCACCCGAAGGAACCCAGTTGGCATCGAGCTTCACATTTAACCGCTTTTGCCATTCCGTCCAGAACGCATTGTTCATGTCAGGCATCTCGTTGTATAATCCGCCGAATATTTGCATTTGCAGCGGTTTGCTGTCATTCGCAGGAGCCGTGCCCGGCTTATCCTTCGATCCGACACCGCTATCCGTTGCCACCGTGCCGCCTGAAGAGCATCCGCTGGCTGCCAAAGCCAGAACACAGCTTAACGTGATTGCCCAATTCGTTCTTTTCCGCCAATTCCTCTTTGAATTCAATACAATCTCCTCCTTAACTTAATGAGCTTCGTGTTAAATGAATAACCTACACACTGCAAACATCTTAAATCTCAAGGAAATAAATGCGCTTTCATCAATCTGTGCTGCTATTCGATAATAATTAATTCATGATCAGCAACTGAATCCACTCGAACCGTTATCCATGAATCATCAAGAGTAGGAATAGCTTCACGGCCAGCTACTTTTAACTGCACACTGCTCGGCTGCAGGCCCTCTAGTTTCAGTGAAACTGTAATTGGCCCCACCGGTAAGTATTCCTCCAAATAACCAGGATGTTGATTAGCTCCGCTAAGATTCACAATATGGAGAATTAATCTGTTCACTTGTCGATACAGTTTGCAATCCAAATAGCCAGGGCCTTCCACCTTCAAAGGGAGCTTATCCGCCGCCGCCCACTTTACCGCGTTAGCCAACAGATCGCCCAGGTCCGGCAAATGGGTGCGGCCGTAACAACGGTCGACATCTCCGGCAAAGTAAAACAGGCGTCCTCCGGACGAATGCTGACCGGCAAGCATAACGGGAATATCCGTCTGCGGTGTTCTCACCCAGCTAAATTCCGGAGGATAAATGGGATAGGACGGGATGTACGTCGCAAGCTCTGTCAAGCTTTCGTCCACTATCTGAACCCTATGGACCTGCCCACCGAATGGGAGGGTTTCGGTATTCTCGAAGCCGGCTAACACCTCATGCCGATTATCCGGAAGATTGAAATAATTATGTGCATTAAAAAATGCCCAATCCGACGATTGCTTACCAACGGCGCCTTCAACTTTAAACAAATGTTCCATTCCGGTTATGGATTGGAGAGGAAACCGGGCTCGCGTTTCGCCCCACTCGTTCAAGGTTGCGGAAGCGCCGGTAAATACAAGACTGCCTCCGGACTCTACAAACCTCTGCACAGCCAGACATTGAGAATCCGTCATCGCAGCCAGATCTGGCAGGATCAGCACTTCAAGATTTGCAGCCTCTCTTGCAATATGATCTGCATGTACGGGAATAAAGGGAACTCTTGCACGTGTCAACGCTCTAACAAAGCCATGCCAAGGAAGTTCCACTTTCTCATACGTGTCATCATTCCCATAAAACTCGATATTCTCCTGACTCCAAATTAAGCCAACATTGGCAACGGGCCGTCGATTATATAAATAGCGTTCATTCTCCTCATGCCACTGCATGACCGGAGGCGCGTTGTCAAACTGGCGTCTATCCTTCTGAACCGCACCGACGTGATGGTACCAAGGAGATATCCCCCCTGCAATACCTTCCACCATCCACAGTCTGGTTTCATTGGCTGGGTTGCTCCCCTGACGAAAGCTTCGCTCGCCTCGAATATAGTTAGACATGCTTTCAGGTATGATGCTGTCCCAGCCGGCAACCCCATGCAGCAGATGGCCGTTGAGGCTGTTCTGCTCGAATCCGTTCAAGGTGTCCCTCGATTGATGGTCACACATCATAATGACGGATCTTTCCCCAACTTCTTTAAGATCGCAGAAGGAGGCATGTGTTTTTACCGGATTGGCATTGACCATTCCCAGCCACAAGCAATCGGCCCCGCCATGCTCTTGCGTAACCTGATTAAACAAATCCCAGTTCTCTGTACGGCAGCTGTAGCTCCATTTAATCCACTTGCGGTAAGCCGGATCATTCCAATTAGAGGCTGACGGGAGCTCTAGCCCAACCTCAGCCTTAAACTTAGCCCTGCAATTCAGGCAATGACAAATGCTTTTTCGTGAGACTCCAGTCCAGCTGTTATCCGTAAAACCATCCGGTCTGTAATTGACAATAATCTCCTTCAGTACTTCCGGTATGTACTTTTTATAATAGTCGCTGTTTATACAGGAAAAATAACGTCCCTCCACGATCAAAGGCTCACCCTCGCTGTTGACGACAAACCAGTCAGGATGGGCATTGTAAAACTCCTTGGTTGCCCGGTTAATATCCATTCTGGCAAGAACAGAGAGCCCCTCCTGGCGGGCAGCAGCTACCCAATCTCCGAACAAGTCTTGCTCGCCCAAGCCCTCCGCCCGATATTGCAGCTTTAGGGAGCTCGGGTAATAGGCGACAATTCCGCCTGCATTAATGATTACACCTTGAACTCTTGTCTTGCGCCAATATTCCTTCCACCACGATAAGTCACCGTAAACAGGATCCATTTCCGTGAGGTTGGTTTGACCCCAGCGATAGGTTCTCCGGTACCAGGGTAGGGCTGCATCGTTAGACATGATCACAAATCTCCTCTATTTCATATATTCGTAAGCTTTCGCCAGCTCTTGATAGGCTTTCTTAAAATACGGCATGCTGTTCAGCTTGCTTACGTAAGCTCTGTACTCGTCCATGGAAATCTTGCCAATAATAGCCTTGGTCATATTCGATTTCCATTCATCGGCATATTTAGGCCAGACCTCCGTCCAAGCGTTTGAATAAAGACCTGTGAACGGATTTACAAAGCCAAAGCTTTCGTAATCGGCGACCTCACGATGTTTGGAATCATTGTATTCCTTGGGAGCGGCCGGATTATCTACCTTGCCCCACTTGGTATAAGCCAGGACGGTCACTCCAAGACTTGTTGTATTGATCTCTCTCCTGGCAAGCTCCGTTGGAACTCTTTGGCCATTCACCACTTTATAATGGACGTTCTCAACACCGTTGTAGGCATAATCCGTAATTTCCTGCGAGGCGCTCGCCTCCAAGTACTTCAAGATCCTCCTCACCTTCGCTTCCGGGACTTTCTTTGAAATATAGAAGCCGCCGTTAACCCCGCTCGACAGCTCAACCGCGTAGCCATTGGGTCCCTTGAGCGGTGGAAGAGCAATGAATTTAGCCTCTGGCTGTACTTTCTTGGTGGATGTCTCAAAGTCGTAGTGATATCGCGTGCCGCGAACGTAAGACGCCGCCCTTCCAGCTGAAACAGCCTCCTGCGCCTGACTGATTTTCATCGTAGGAAAGTCCTTGGCAAGAATGCCATCGCTGTACAGTTGACGGAACCAGCCGACCATTTCCGTATAGGAGTCCGTCAATTGATGCCAGATCATCCCCCCTTCACGGTCGTAGGTTGCTGTGAATGCGCCAAAAGCAGCTTCAAACACCCCGTCGCCATCATTTATGATGACGCCATGTCCGATTAGGCCAATCGTACCGACTCTAGAAGGATTATGGTCGACTATTTTTTTTAGCGCGTCACGGTATTCATCCAGGGTTGTTGGAACAGGGATATTTAATTGATCAAGCCAGTCTTTACGGATGTTAAGCGACAGGTCGATTCTTGATCGGGATCGCGGAAGCGCATAGATTTTCCCGTCCATGGATAGACCCTTCAAAGCATTTGGAGGCGTATTGTTTTTAAGGTTAGGAAATTGGCTCAAATCGCCTAGAAACGGCGTTAGATCCCAGAATGCGTTGTTTTGTATGGCGCTCTGCATGGAAGGGGACAGCTGCTGGCTTGGATAAGCAATGATATCCGGCAAATTTCCGGAAGCGAGAATCAAGTCTATCTTGGTATTGAAATCCCCTGAAGGTATCCATTCCGGATCCAGCTTAATGTGGAGGCGCTTTTGCAGCTCCGTCCAGTATGCATTGTTCATGTCCGGCAATTCGCTGTACAATCCTCCTATGATTCTGACATGTAGGGGACCGTTGTCGGCTTCCCCATTAGCCGTTGTCCTCGGCGGCGGCAGCTCCGGCGAACATCCACCGATCAGGAGCACCAAAGCGGATACGATAACCCAGATACTTATTCGATAGGAGTTAATTAGCATGTTAACCCTCCGCTTAATGGATTGTCGGCGCCTATCCCTAATGATAAGCAACCAAGCAGATATAAAAAGAGACAATCATTGACTTATCAAAAATTGTCCTCATATAGCTGGATATTAGTGGGTAATGACCCATTCAGGAAAATATTGTCTGTCATTTAACGAACTCTCTTTGCTTGGTTCTGTATTGTCCGGGCGTCATATGAGTATGTTTTTGAAACATCCGCGTTAGATTCCTTTCCGAATATCCGATCTTGGATGCGATTTCTCCAATGGTCATGCCCGTTTCATCCATCAATCGGCTGGCTTCCTTAATTTTACATTCCTGCACATATTCCAGAAACTGGACTCCTTTCTCTTTCTTAAACAAACGGCTTAAATAGGAAGGGCTCATGTCTACTATCTCTGCAATATGAGTAAGCAAAATATCATCGTAGATGTGGTTATGGATATATTGAACGACAAGCTGGATGGCACTTGCTACATTAGATTTACGGTTTAGGATTTGTTGAAACAGCGGAAACAGCTCATACACATACCAATCATACACCTCGCCCGGGGTTTGCCGTTCTTTCAATTGACCGATTAGATCATGCTCGATCAATTCCATGTATGCGACGGTATCTTGCTGTTCTAGGGATTCCATAAGTGCGTGCAATAAAGTAAAATAACCATGGGTTATTACGGTATACGACTCGGAAGCACGTAAGGCCCGCACATATTCGGACAGATTAGCTTTTGACGTACTTAAATCACCATTTAATAATGCCGTTACGACAGACTGCTTAAGATGAGACGGATAATAATAATTTCCGTGCTTTCTTACCGGTTGTGCCTCTTCTGCGTTTATAACGGAAACACTTTCAAGATAAGTGCGGTTTTGCAAAGCCAGCAGAGCCTCCCTGTAGGATGACGAAATATCGGTAAAGCTAGAATGTACCCTGCCAATTCCTACAAAAGCAGACAGCTTCAAATAATGTTGAATAGACTCCACAATTAATTGGCCATATTCCATCACCTTATCAAGAAGCTCTGAAGCCGACGGCTCCCCATCCGAGAAAATAACGGCCACAGCTCGATTCTGGCTGTCCTGAATAACTTCCCCTTGAAACCGATCGACCTTTACCAGAAGCTCATTCATCACATTCTTCATCATGAAAGTAATAATGGACCGATCGTTAGTGCTAAACCTTCGATCCTTATGCAGATCACCAATGGTCACCACCAACACGAGATAGCTTCGATGGGACATAATTTCATGGATTTGATGATGGGAACGGATCAGCTTCTCATTCACATAGCTCTCTTCAACCAACTGCTGGAAAAACCTTTCTTTAAGAACCGGCTTCAGCTCGTCCACATCATGAATTAATTGATCGGACTGCTGCTTTAGATAAGACATGCATTGTTCAATAAATGAGATTTCATTCGCATGGATAGACTTCGCATTGGAAAAATTTAACGATTTGCCCAAATGCATGAGGCGACGAATCGGCTTATACACATTAATTGAGGTCAACAACGTCAGTAAAATACTTAATACGAAGAAGAAGGTGACCGTAATTATGACAAAGGAACGTATCCAGCTAATGCTGCTGACAATTTCCTTCTGGGGAATCATAGAAATATAAGTTCGATCAAAGGAAGTTTTTAAATAGGTGTATAGCACTTCATCCTGGAAAAAGGACCCCGAGCTGTCTTCGATTCCCCTGATGGTTTGCATGAAGTGTGCGGCGCTCATATTATCAAATACGCCATATTCCCCTGTCCTGAGAAGCACCTCTTGCTGCGGGCCTAATATGAGTACAGATTCTACCGTTGGGCTATCGATATATTTGGCTATTTCACGAGTATCGGCATGAATCAAAAGCGCACCCAAGTTTTTATTATTGCCATTAACCACGGGCAGCTGCCTCACAAAGGTTAGGTACCCCTTCTTCCCCGAATAAGGCAAATACCCCCACTTAGAGGATGCTTCCCAGCTCATAGCTGTCCTCAAATCTTGATTATCCTTATAGAAACGCTCGGGGATATATCCGTAGTTATTAGAGATAGCTCCCTCTGCTTTGCTGTTATAATAAACAATGTCCACAATGAAGTCATTGGAGTTTTTCTTTTTGTCCAGCATCTCATTAATTTCTCCGTGGCCTAGCACATTATTTGTGAAATCTTGATCATACATAGAGCTGGTCACGATAGGACTGGATGCAATTGAATAGGAATCGAGCTCAAGGTTCTGAAATATACGTTCTACCCGGTCCTTGGAAATCAACAAGGAGGCTTTAGCATCGTTAACAATGTTTTCCATAGCAGATTTCATCGCAAAATGATAGTAAACGCTTCCAATTAATATGATAGGAATGCAGGCCGAAATACATCCAAAAATAATAATCCGGCTTAAATATTTCTTTTGCCTTAGCGCATCGAACCGACTCATATTCTTAATACCTCCATAAGAAAAACATGCTTTACTAATACTTTCCACGTCGTTAATTGCATCACCTTTTCCAGTTTAGAAAAATTTTGTAAAGTAACCTCATCGCTGCTTGTCCTATTGAATTCCCCGGGCTCCACCTTATGGCCCCTACATAAAATGAAAACAGCCGCCCCCGCATCAAGCGGAGAAAGGCTGTTAGTATTTGCTTTATTGCTCACTCATTAATTGCCGTACACCTTTAAACCTTGTTTGGCGACGCCCACACCAATTGAACGGTATTAAACTTGTATCGTTCCATATGATGTATATGAATTGGGGACTGCTGAAAAATATTGATCATATTACGATCCAGATGGCAGCCGACAACGCGTAGGAATACTGGCCCGATGATCTTTTGGGTGGTACCAATCAATCGGTTTGAACTGAGACCATGCTCCATTAACAAAATTTGACCGCCCGGCTTGCACCACCTGCTGAAAGATTCCAACACTCTAACAGGATATTCGTAACCGCAAAAGGATAATGTTGAGACGATGGTATCAAATGAGTTTTCAGGAAACGAAATAGATTCTATATCGGATTGAATGAATGTGGCCCGAACATTGCTAGCCGTAGCGGACTCTTTTGCCTTGGATAACATAGCACCGCTGAAATCGACAGCAGTCACATCCACATCTTTGGGGTAAAAGTAAAAATTCGCTCCCGCACCAACCGCTACCTCAAGAACCTTCCCCGTTGCACTCCCGATCAATTTTTCCCGCCATTTCCGTTCCGACTGCTTCTTCCTTCTCATTTCGTAAATTTTGGATTGATTATCGAATTTATGGATTAGTTTCTCTTTATCCATAGTACCCTCCTCCAATAAGCAACGATCAGACGAGCAAGCATGATTTGTATTATGGAACTATGAATCGTTCTTCGTCAGTTTAAAGACGTGTTTGGTCAATTTTGTCCCAGGTCAGATAAAAACATATAACTGCTAACGCGAAAAAGATTACAGAAATTAGATTATTTCTACGGAATTTGATGCCATACGCAGAGAAAAAAATAGCCGTAGCTAATTTAGCAATGATTTGGTAATAACCTTTATCCGAAAAAAAAGTAGTACTAAATATTATCGCGATCAGCAAAGTTGAAGAAACTAGAACCTTAAACCAAAAAGGTTCCCTTAAGAATTGTTTATACATATATTTAATCATCTGCATCGCGGTATATCCATTCTCATTTCTTTTATTTTTATAATAGCATGAAAAAAACCATAAAACTTCAACTATTCTGCGCGTAGCTTTATGGCTTCGTCAGTCTAATGCTTTATTTTCAGTCAAGATCAATCGATGAACTTGAATTTATACTTTTTATTTTTCATCTCTGCGTTTGCTAATATTGAGATTATTATTCTTGTCACAAGCGACCTGACGGTTGAGGATGTTAGGATGGCTAGCTTATGAGCTGCTCCTCCAGCAATTTGTGAATCACGTTTTCATGTGCGGTAAAAGCGATTCGGGGGAGCTCCTCGTAAGAGAAATAATCTACTTGGTCGATGTCATCTCCCGCACAATGCTCCCCGTCGGTCTCTTTGGCCAGAAACCAGATCATGACGCTCTGCTGCTCGGGATTATACCATTCAGTGCCTGCGTAAGACTCGCCATAAAGTGAACTGACGGTATAGAGAGTGCTTGAACAACTAGCAACAAAGAGCTAAAGGAGTTTTTCGATTCGCGTCTTTTGATATTTAAGTTGTAGCCCATGATTTGCTATCCTAATAATTTTTCCACCAATTTTTATTCGTTAAGTATGGTGATAAGTGGAGTAGAATTACATTTCCGGAGTCTGGAGTGACTCTCAGTAATCATTTGTCTTGAACCACGCACCGTCAACCAAGACTGAACCATATTCTAAAATAGGCGCTTTATCGTTTTTATCAACCTGCATAATGATCCATCCTGTATGTTGTTCTCCAAGAAGCAATTTTGTAGCTATGGAAGGACTTGGGGGAGTTTCAAGGATTGGTCTATAAATCTTACCAGTGGAAGAGACTAGCTGAAAATCATCATTCTTAATTTGAAGGAATTTATTATCAGAGATATTCGTAAGCTTAATGGTGACTTTAGCAAGAAATAGCTCTCTCTCTTCTGGATCAACTTTAGATGGATCTGTAGTTTCAATCCAGACTCCGCGCTGCAAGTCTACTATATTTACCATCAAATTTAGAGCCTTGCTTCCTCGCGCAATCTCATCTACATGGAGGGACCCATGGTACTTTTCAAATGGGGTAACCTTCTGAAAATCCACTTCAGTGCCAATAGGTGCGGGGTTCTGATAGGATTTCCCCGCAATTGAGGATTCCTCCCCACCAATATGCAGCTCGTTATGTTCACCGTCCATCCAAATATCCTCTTTACCTAACCATTCAGCAACATCATGGATTGGAATATAGCTATTTCCATCGACAAGCTTAATATCTGTTATTACTTCTTTTCCATTAACGAAAAGCTTTATCCCTGGGGACGCAATAATACCAGTGGTGAAGCAAATTACTGATGTTAAGGTAAATAAGGCAATTAATGCAATATATTTTTTCATATTTTCGTTTGCGCCTCCCACGGTGGCTTCATTTCAATAATCGATTATCAAATTTAGCTCGTCTTCAGATAAATAGGCTGAGCTAAATACGTTTTATATGTAATAATAGGATCTTTATCATCTACGTCGACTTGAAGTACCACCCAGCCTGTAGTCTCTTCTCCAACCGATAATTCCTTTAGCCAAGGTCGCGGAGGCATAGCAAGTAAACGCTCGTAATTTTTACCTGTAGATGAAACTAGCCCAAAATCAAGAAATCCGATATCTACCTTTCCCTCATTATCTGCGTTAGTCGTGATTTTAAGAGTAATTTTAGCAAGAAGCAGCTCCATTCCCTCTTGGGGCTCATCATGATTTTTAACACCATAATATGCTTGGTTGTATTCTTTTACTTCATCCATAAGCTTCTTCGTTTCCGGTCCACGCACAACCTCAACGACCTGCATATATCCCTGGTAGAAAGGTTCAAAAGGTGTATGTTTTTCAAACATGGCTTTGGAGCCCATCGTTGCGGGAGTTTTTAGTGACGTTCCTTCGACTGCAATGTTCCTCTTCCCTATATGGATCTCTCGATTACTATCATCCCATGTTAATCCTTTGTCTAGCCACTGAGCTACGTCGCGAACCGCAACATAGCCTTTACCGTCAATCATTCTAATATTTCCCTGAACCTGCTTGCCGTAAATGAAAAGCTTGATCTCAGAAGACGCATAAACACCTACTGCCGTTGATGTTATAGAGAGTGTGATCAAGCATATGAATAGTAGTAACTTTTTTCTCATACTTATCCTCCAGAGAGTAGACGGTACTCTTTCAACAAAATTTTTTGGAGTAAGTTCAGTAAACATATATCCACATTTTTCCTTGGTGAACACTGAAACGCGTCGTTTATGCAACTCTATAAACTACTCCGACTTAATGTCTAAATGCAAGACATCCTTGTGTCCAAAGAAACTGGGCCAACCAACTGTTTTTCGTATTCTGATATTATTTTCTTAATGTGTAGGCAGCCATATCATATCCTCTGTTAGCCCACACGAAGATTTGACAGTTATTTGATGTCTGAATCCGCCTAGAAAAATATATTTACTTCTTATAGTCATGATCGTCTCATAAATATTCATTGGAGGTACAAGGATTATCGTGCTCTAGTTACCCGTTAGCAGAATTTTCTTAATTAATTATCCTACTTTGCAATTCCTTTATTGTGGTGACCCAGTTCCCATATTCCTCTGTTTCCTCCCATAATTCTTTAAGTTCCGATTCCGCAAGTATCTTTTCTAAAGCTTTGTGGGATTTCTCTAATAGGTTTGTTCCTTGTCCTTTATGTTGTAATATCCATTCTTGAAGTTCATCTTCATATATTTCTTTCCCTGGTCTATTTTGTAACGCTGCCAGTATTTCTACTGCTCCTAAGGCAATACATGCTACATCTGCATCTAAGTAATTGTTCTAAAACCATTTCAATAGATTCCGAAAGTAAAATAATGTCTTGAGTTTCTGTAAGTTCAATTATCCAATCTTGTACTGTATCATTTTCGAAATTTCCAATTCCCCATACTCCCATGTATGAATAGCCTCACAATCTCTTTTAATGGTGGTTTGAAACAACTTGACTCGTATTTTAGGTATTCGATAAATCATGAAAGTATCCTCCGTTACTTCAATGCGAAAAGGGAGCAGTTGCTTCGGCCGTCTGCTAGTGTTAACGCATCAAGAACCTTATTATTATTTTCGATTGTCTGAGGCCAACCATTGTCCATAATTCGCCTTGTGATCACTCCTGATCGCAGCCCAAGAAAGTTTTATACAATTCTACTGACTTCTTTTGCATATCCTTGCCTCTCTTTCTAGTTTTTAAGGTCGATAAGTGATTCGACTTTTTGTATATATTTTCCTCCATTAACGCGATAAGTTATTTTCTGTCTCATAACAGCATTTGGATTGCAGGTATCCTTCTCTCTATCATCTCCCTTATATGAGCAATAGCTCAATTACTAGAATTGTCTTTCATGAGATTGTAAATGACTGTAAATCAAACTTAACACCTTATCATAATAAGAAGCTTCATGCGGAACGAATCGATCTTTCCCCACATTTTCTTTAAAACACACCCTATTTCCGAGCTCATCAATTACGAAACCTTCAACATTAATTTTGTCTATGTCATTTTTCCAAAGTGAATGAAATTCATCAAAGTTAGCCTTTATGATTCCTGATACTTCTTCTTTTTGCAAATTAAAATCATTAAATGAATTTTTTGATTCAAAAAGATAAACATGAGCTATCTCTTTATCATTGAGTTCTTTTCTTATAACACAATAATTAATAACCCCTAATGATATAAGTTCGGTTATGGATACGTTAATGCCGATTTCTTCTCGAACTTCCCGGACACCATCTTCTATCGTTTCATGAGCTAAAATATGCCCTGCTGCAGTAATATCAAAAAGGGAAGGATAGTCCTTTTTTGTATCACTACGAATCTGCAAATAAATATAATCTTGACCTGCCTCTTTATATATGAACCAACAATGGAATGTTTCATGCCAGTAGCCGATTTTATGAACTTCACTTCTAGTAGCTACACCTATCGGTTTCTTATCATCATCAAATATATTGAATAATTCATTTTCCATTTCTTATTCCTCCAAAGTTTTTCGATATTTCGCGATGAACTTGTTCTGACTGTATATCAAAGCAAATGATTTTTTTATCACCATTATATTCCATATTATTACTTCATTATCCTGCCAGTTACTTCAACGAAAACGGCAGCCGATCATTTGGTATCGGCTGCCGTCATGTCTTATTTAACTATCGTCTTAATCTTCATTTGGTCAGAATATTCCCATCAATCCAACATGTAGATTCTCCACTCTTTGCTACTTTGCTGCTTTCGCACACAGACCGCCATAGTTCCGATTGGATCATCTTTATCATCCGTTTGATATCGAAGCCCCACACAAAACTGATCCTGAGCAGCTTCTTCGTTTGATGGCGGATATGCTCCGATAAAAGTATATCTGTGCTTCTTCATTGGCTCAATCCACGATTCGGATGCCCCCTGTACAAACAGCTTACCGACTTTCTGCTCATCTTGAGCTAACCAGTGATCGGCAAAGCGTTTTATGATGTCAAGAGCTGCTGGATCACCATTAAATCGCAGGATGGATGCCGTTTTGAAGAGATGCCAGTTTGAGCCGTTGTCTGTTGTTTCGTAATAAACGGTATCCGATTCCTTTTCCTTTATAAAATCGGCCCTGACCGTTCCTATCCCATCCTTACTAATTTGTGGTGGATATGCCATCCCGAATTGAAAGTCCTTCTTATGTGGAAACTCTTGCAATCTCCAGTTCTTCCCGCTGTCAGTTGTACGATAGAAGGGAATCACATCCTTCTTCTTATAGGAAGAAGTTATATAACCTACCCCATTCTCTTGAATCATCATTGAAGTGACATACCCGCTGATACTAGATGTTAAGTCACAATTTAAGGTCCATGTTGTTCCGCCGTCTTCTGATAAATACAGCGTTTTTTGGGCTAAATCCCCGTCTGGCTCCGATTGCAGCATGATCCAAGATGGTCCATTTTGATGAAGTGATGCCAGGATATGATCTTGATCCACTTCAGCCTCCCAGGCCTGCTCGATTGGTAATTGATTGGAGTTCCAATTTATCCCATGGTTATCCGTACGATAGACTTGGAGCCCCGTCTTGATGCTGGCATTTGGTGGTCGGTCGACCGTCCATCCTGTCAAATCGCCTTCATTATAAAAATATATCCGATTTCCGCTTGTTAATGGCATGGGAAAACCACTCAACACGACTGGGGTAGGTATAGTCTCAGGAGTTTCGACAGGATCCTGGCTAAGAGTTTCGCTTGACGCAGGAGTTTTCTGGGAAGACTGAACATTTTCCGGTTTAGAATTATCACAACCTGCAGTAAGTATGGTAACCAGCATCAAGGTTTGGATGATCAAATGTATTTTCAATTCGTGCCTGTCCTCCTTTATTGCCTCGTCGCTCCAACTTCATTTAATGAATAAGTTGTGTTACTTGAAGAGGTTTCCGAGTACGTAGACAGCCCTTCTTTTTATTGAACTAACGTTTTGCTCCATTCTCCAAAGATTTCAACCCCCATTTGATTGTTAAAAAAACGTTAGCACAACGCGGCTGCCGATCCATACCGGCAGCCGCGTTCTTATTGAGCTATAGTTCCCAGTTAGCTGAGCGATTGATCAAACTATTTGTCTTTTTCGTAATTATCAATTTGCATAAATTCTTTAACTTCACGATAAGCGATGTATACAGGTTGCCTTCCTATATCAATCCAGAGTGAATATATCTTCGATCCTATCCGTTTAACATCCGTAAGTTCACCAGCTATCTTGGATCCATTCTCAAAAATAATTCTATAATGTTTACCTAATTCCAGATTAACGGACACCACTCATGGCTTCCTTTTATTCAAATTATTATCCATTTTATTACAGTGGCCTATTGAAGATAATTGCCCATTAGCTTAATAAGGCTACCTGTCATTATTAGCGGCAGCCTCGTCTTGTTGTTACAACTCTTATCCTCTTAATTTGTTTCTTTTGAAACTAATTCTTTGATTAAAGCCGGATATACTGTTTTGATTAGTTCTAAGACAGCCTTTGCGTAGTCCTGAATTTCTTTTTGAGCGTCATGTTCTAATCGTTGTACCAAGAAATGAGCGACCGATTGAACGGACGCGGTCCAATACCAGCGGACATACATTCCATATGATGGTAAGAACAACCGGGCCTGTTCAGCACAAATTCCATCTGCTAATGCCTGTTCATATTTTTTCATCCCTAGTTCGATGTATACCAATAATTCCTGTGTATGTTTCTCACCAAGTTCCCAGGAAATTATGTCTCCACTGCCTTGTTTGGAGTTCTCAGGCTTTGATCTCCATTCATCTGCTTTTGGGGTATAAAAAACGGGCTCTTCGGTTATGTATCGACGACTTGATTCGTTCCAGGCATCTAAACTATCGCCAGTGCCTTCATAATGAGCAGAACCGACTACATATTTCCACCACTGTCTGGCGACCATTAATGGTGCGTACACTTCAAATTGTGCGATAGCATGCCGAAAAGGTGATGTATGACCTTCGCGAGCCAGAAACTTAATGAGTTTTATATCTCGCTCACTAAGCTCTAGTGACTCCTTGGCATAAGATACACGAGCAGCATTAACGACAGTTAAATCGGATCCCATGTGATCTACTAGCCGTACATAACCTTCATTAAGCACATTAACAAATGACATTTAGCTTTCTCCCCCTTTATTTTATTACCAATTTCTTCATAAGCACTGCTATTTCCTGCAAAGGTAATACTAAAGTAACCTGTCCGTTACTTTAATGACAATGTGAATAATTCAATGAATAATTCCGTCCTTAAGCTCGCTTGCTTTTTACGCGCGCGTGCCCCTAATCAGCTCTTTCTCCAGTGTACTAAGTTCAAAATTAGTTTTTATTTGAGAGTGAAGAATAGACATCAAGCATGTCTAGCCTTTTCAAAAAGATATACCATCTCTTCGACATCTTGAATATTCATCTCCTCCAGATCTAAAAAGCGATAAAGATTAACATATTGTTTAGAATAAACATCTTCATCAAGCAGACCGCTCACCTGAAGGTCAGAATCTTGCATACGATGGAGGCAGTATTTGTAAACGTAAAGGATGCTCTTTTCATACCCCCACTCTAAGTTTCCATCAACTGCTGTATGAAAAAAATGGGGTGAATTGCTCCCCATACGGGATTCAGCCAGTATGTGAATCTCATTTTTAGATGCAAATAGACGATTCTTCATCTGCTCAAGCGGTTGATCAAGACAAAAAGTCCGGATAAATGCTCTGTACAATTGGTCATGCCCAAATACGCCGATATTCTTTTTAAGAAAATATTCGGTACGGTTCTGACTTCTCGGTAGCATGTGGTGTTGCCAATACGTTGCCAAAATTAAATCGTTTAATCCTATACGCAGATGAGCTATAGCTGTGCGGAACCAGCCTTTTTCAAGCATTTCTCTTGCCTTTTCAAGTCGGGTATCAGCTTGCCCCAGCGCCTGGGTAGATTTCATATAAGTTACCTTTTCATGAAACAGGATCCGATCAAATCTTTCTTTGAAAGTAGTCAGCAGGTTAGTTGGATCATAGACAATCCTGCACCCGTAAATTTGAATACGAAATTCTAGTACCGACTCGTCAGGTTCATTGACTTGCGCCAAAAAATTCTCCAAACGAGGCTTCGTATACTGAAATATCTCGACTCCCATTCCTTCGATCACGTTAAAATGTTGGAACTCCTCGATTCGCTCCTCAACTAGTAGGCATAATTCCAGATCAGAATGCTTCCAGGCAACCCCGCGCCCGATGCTTCCTCCAAAAGCTACACCTAGAACCCGTGGATCAGAAACATATTTTTCTGCAATGTGATTCGCGGTTGCATACAGCTTGGCTTTCCAATGCATGTCCATTGCCTCCTACTGTTTTAAAGTGTTTTCCAAATTTTATCATACTACAAATCTATCCTGCCTGTTAGGTGAGAAAAGGCTGCCGATTTTTGTTGGCAGCCTCATCCTGTTAGTTATTGAGCTATCGTTTTCTAATTGAACGAATCAATTCTCTCATCTGCTATACAGTGAAACATCCTCACATCCGTTTATCGCTGACCTTTCTGCTGTTCCACCAAGTAAAACATGTAATCGGTCGGGACTCCGGAAAACCCTTGCTGTCTCAGCATCGCGGTCACATTGCCCCGGTGATACGTTCCGTGGTTGACAACATGCCGCAGGATTTCGGAGAAATGCGTATCGATTCGGCCATACTGCGGATGCTGGATCGTCATAGTTTTGTCCGGCTCGGGCGTACGCCTCAGTAAATCGCGGAAATGTTCGGCAACACCGGCGAACAGTTGCCGCATCTCGTCCACTGATTTGCCCTGCGCTTCCTCCGTCCAGCCCGGGATCTTCGGAAAAATGTCTTCGTTCGGAACTTCCGCGAGCACTGTCATAAAGAGCTGTTCGAACAAGTACATGTGCCCGAACGTTTGCGACACGGACGGAAACACGCTTGTCACTTCCGCATGGAACGCTTCTTTCGGAAGCTGATCCAGGTGGGCGAATAGCCGATCATTCGCCCAAACATGATAGTCGTACATTTTATGAGGGTGTTGAAGCATGGATGAATTCACCTTCCCTTTATTCGTCGTTTGACTGCGCAGCCTTGTCTATATCGTATACCGGGTTTGCTGACAACCGCTGTCAGTGAAGTTCAATCGGGATCGTTTTCGTAATGTTTTGCAATTCCGTATGCCATTTCTTGGATCCTACGCTTCAGTTCCAGCGGCTCCCGAATGCGAATGGCCGTGCCAAACGTAATCAGATACATCGGAAGGTACTTGTTCATCGTCGGGACGTCGATCAGAAGTCCGTTCCGTCAAATAGTGGCGCAAAGGCCAGTGGCCGCAAAGCGCGTTCAGCGTATCAGGCTCTCCCTCAATGCGGATGACCGCCAGTGGTCCGTCCGCTTCTCGTGCCCGCTCGGACTGGTTGCGGAAATAGGCGGATGTGGAAAAACGCTCCGGCTTTTCGAACCGCACTTCGGTCGGCTCCAGCCGCGTAATGCGGTCCACGCGAAACGTCCGTAACGTCTGTGATTGATGGCAGAACGCGACAGCGTACCATTCGTTTCGGTCGAAAGCCAACCCGTACGGATCGACTTCACGTTCGTCGGCCTGCTCCACATTCGCTTTGAGATAGGCGATGCGTACCGTTCGCCCTTCCTTCGCCGACTGCTCCAGGTCCCGCAACAACGGTACGACGGAAGGCGGACGCGACGGAGGAATCACATCCATACCGCTCGTCTGATGGGACAGATCATGGCGCTGCTCTTCGTGTAGCCCGTTCTCCACCTTCTTCAACGCGCTTTCCAACTCCTCTGTATACGGGTAGCAAGCGCCTTTAGCAAATTTAAACGCGTCCACAAGTGCCTTTAGTTCAACGGAGTTGAAGAACAATGGCGTCTCCTTGAAGCTTTCCAGAATACGGATGCCGCCGTCGTGGCCGATTCCGCCACGACCGGCACGCCGCTGGCGCACAATGCGTCGATATACCGATACACGGTCCGGACGCTGATCTCCAAACTGTCCGCGATCTGCGCGGCGGTGAGCTTTCTTCCGGATCGCAGCCGTTACGCTATCCTGCACGTTACTTCATTGAAATCAAAAAAAGAGCTGCATTAATTCAGCTCCTGAGCGATAGTTTCCGTTAGTTTGATATTGTCTAAAACAAATTTGTGTTTAAATGCTTCAAACTCACCAAATCTTGCTAACGTAGTAACCTGCCTGTTACTTCAACGAGGCTGCCGAATCATGCCGGCAGCCTCGTCTTAGTCTTCATATAGAACAAACGTTCCTCTTTAGCGTAAGAGCATCCATTTGGTTTACGGAGAGTCTACTCAATATTTTCCAGATTTAAATCAATATTTTCCAGATTTAAATCAATATTTTTCAGTTGCTCCCGAAGACTAAAATTTAATGGTTGCTTTTCCGTAGATGAAAACCATACTGCACCAGCTTTTATCCAACGGATCCTGTATTCTTGTATAGTTACTGGTTCATCTATAATGCGTTTGAAGCGATCAGATTAGTCTGCAGTTGCTAAGCATCCATTCCACTCATCCTTTCAAGCCCGTTGTAGCAAGTCCCTGAACCAAATATTTTTGAAAAAACAAAAATACGAGCAACTGCGGAACAATCGACAGTACGGACATGGCGAACAGCGGACCCCACTGTGACATCGAGGATGGGTCTGCAAACATTCGCAGACCGAGCGAAACGGTAAAGAGCTTCGTTTGATTCAAGTAAATGAGCGGACCGAGGAAATCATCCCACGACCAATAGAAGGAAAAGATCGCCACCGTCGCCAAAGCCGGAGCCATCAACGGAAGTATCATATGCCAAAACACCCCGAAGGTTGAGCAGCCGTCGATCACTGCCGACTCATCCAGCTCCTTGGGAATACCTCTAATGAATTGAATGAGCAGGAAGATGAAAAACGGAGTTCCTCCTACAAATGCGGGAACGATCAGTGGCAGGAACGTATTCACCCAATCCAGCTTGTGAAACAAAATATATTGGGGAATCAGCGTGACTTGAGCAGGCAGCATGATCGCCATCAACAGCAAAGCAAACAGCAGCTTGCGCAACTTAAACTGCAGACGCGCAAAACCGAAGGCTACCAGACTCGAGGAAACAAGTGTCCCCATAACAATCGCTGATGTCACGATTAAGGAATTCTGAAAGAACAGTCCAAAATGGAAGTTCCCAAAGCCTGCCCATCCTTTTACATAGTTATCCCATCTAAAGCTTGAAGGAAGTAACGATGAGGCATTCTGGAAAATTTCCGGTTCCGGCTTCACTGAGCTTGAAATCGCCCACAGGATCGGGTAAACCATGAATATCCCCAGCAGTACAACACCTGTATGAAATAAAAAGGTACGTATAATGCTGTTCATCTTATTTCCCTCCTTCTGTCTCATAATGCACCCATGAGGAAGAGGATTTGAAAATCAATGCTGTAAACAGGCCTACAATGAGCAGCAGCACCCAGGCCATCGCCGATGCATAACCCATGTGGAAGTGCGTAAATGCCGTTTCGTACAAATATACCGCATAAAATAAAGTTGAATCCATCGGTCCGCCACTTGTAATTAAAAAGCTTTGGGTGAAGGTCATAAAGCCTCCTATCGTCTGCATCACCAAATTAAAAAATATGATAGGAGTCAGCATGGGCAATGTAACACGGAAAAAGCGCATGACCGCTCCGGCTCCGTCCATTTTGGCAGCCTCATACAATTCAGTCGGAATCTGCTTAAGTCCAGCCAAAAAAATAAGCATCGGCGAGCCAAATTGCCATACCACGAGCAGAATCAACGTCCATAAAGCAAAGTCGGGACTCGCAATCCAGCTCATGCCTTTAATCCCGATTAAGCCAAGAAGTGAATTAACTGCTCCCTTGGAGCCAAATAACTGCTTCCACATCACGGCAACCGCGACACTTCCGCCAAGAATCGAAGGAATGTAATACAAGGTGCGATACACGGTAACTCCTTTTCGATCAACGTTAAAAATCATCGCCACCAGCAGAGCAAACATCAATTTAAGCGGAACCGATACAAGTACGAACAGCAGGGTCACCTTGAGTGCAGTAAGGAAACGCTTATCACTGGTGAACATCTCGATATAATTATCCAGGCCAATCCATTTGGGGTTTGACAGCATGTCATATTGTGTAAAGGAGAAATACAAAGATGCCAGCATCGGGCCGATAATGAATACGATAAAGCCTATGAACCACGGTGAAATAAAAGCATAACCAATGATCGTTTTTTTCCATTCCCGTATAGCCGCAAGCTTATTCACCCCGATAGAATGGCGGTCTGTTGCTATTGTTTGGCGCATCGCGAATAGCCCCCTATATGAAGATGAGCCGTCCGATGCCGAACGGCTCATCTTTACTTAATTTGAAATAATCATAACAGAACAACTGCTAATTACTTTGCGCTTTTGGCTAGAATTTGCTCAGCATCCTTACGGAATTGCTTCGCGCCTTCCTCTGGAGTCAGCTTGCCAAAGTTGATTTGCTCCTGCAGCTTGCCGAGCAGCGTTCTGATTTCATTATCTCCTGCAGGAGATGGCGCTTCACTTTCACGAGCATACTTTTGTGCGACTTCCACATAGGAGAACATCTGCTTGGAGGTATCCGGAAGTTTCGCGGAAACCGATTTACGGATTTCAGAGGAGATCGGAATTCCCCGTTCTGCCGCCAAAATATCGTTGCCTTCAGCATCATTGGTGAAAAAATCGATCAGCTTCGCTGCGGCTTCCGGGTTTTTCGAATGGCTGGTGATCGCGAATGACATCGCTGCCTTGAGGAAGTGCCCTTCCTTTCCGCCGGGTTGTGTAGGGTAAACGGTCATTTTCAAGGGACGCTTGGAGGCCGCCACTAAGGCGACAATCTGGTTGCTTTGAACCGGCTGAATTGCTGCTTTACCGTGCACAAGTAGTGAGTTTTCCAGCTGTTTAAATTCAGATTGAATCTCCGGCCCTGGCGCCAAACCTTCCTTCATCAGCTTCTGCCAATACGTATAGTATTCAACAAATACCTTATCATCCGGGTAGGCGAGCTTTTTCCCATCTTCTGAGTAAAACATCGTTCCATTCTGTCTGACAAAATGCTTGAATCCATCATAACCGTTATCAAGAGTAATCCCGTAAAAATCTTTGCCCAGTTTGGCTTTCATTTTACGCAAAGTATTGGCCAGATCTTCATACGTATAGCCCGGCTTTAATTCTTCGACACCCGCTTTCTCGAACAAAGCCGGATCGTAGACCATTGTCATCGTATTCGTACCCAGATTGACGCCCCACAGCTTGCCATTCACCTTATCCGGTAAATAGTTGGCATCGACATTTTTAAGATTAATCGTTCCCTTGTCTACATATGGATTCAAATCGACAAGCAATTTACGGGATACGTACTCGTTAATGACGCCCTCATGAATTTGCATCAGATCTGGCAAGTTGCCTCCGGCAGCCTGCGTATTGACTTTATTCCAGTAATCATCAAACCCGATAAATTCAGATTGCACCTCAATATTCGGATTTTTTTTCATGAATAAATCGATCGCTTTTAGCGTTTTATCGTTCCGGTCCTGAGAACCCCACCAGGCAACACGGATTTTGGCCTTGGCTGCAGGATCTGTCTTCGGAGCATCTGCCTTTGGCGCCTCCGCCTTGGGAGCCAAGGCATTGTTACCGCTGTTGGCTCCCGAGCTACACCCTACAACTCCCCCTGCCAATATTATCATGGACATCATTGCTACCATACTTCGCTTCATATTGAAACCTCCTTTTTCCTGTGTACATCATGATTTGTGTATCAAGATAGCGCTTACGTAACGTTCATGAACAACAAATTTAATTCTCCTACCATTATGGTTATATAAGAACCCTCGCATGTGCAGTCGCCGCTTGCCTTGTACAGGACATGACGCGAAGGGCTCGTGCACCACAATTACCATCGATCTCGAAAGGTCGATCCTCTCGTAAAGCATCGACAAAGGATTGATGTACATTCGGAAGTGCACCGCCACCAGATAGTGTGTGTGGAAATGTTGATTCCGACAAGGTTCCTGCCATATAGGTAAGCTGACCATCTGTATAGCTGTCTTGTAGTTGCATCGTCAGCTGCCCACGATCCAGCACATATCGGGCCCAGCCTGCTGTTCCGTTGATCTCCAGCACGTATAAGGGAGTATCCGTGTGAACAAACGAGCAGTAGGTCGTTTCAAGGACCGCTGTTACACCTCCGGCTAAACCGTATATCGCCGTTGTCACATCATCGCCTTTCATCGGGGCATGCAAGGTATTGGAGTACGCTTGCACCCATTCGATATCGCTATGTAGCCAAGCAAATAGATCAATCATATGGACTCCAAGCAAATCCAGAGCTCCTGAAGCATCCTCCATTCGCCATTGACCCTTCTGTATGTGAAACCCGTTGGAAGAGATCATCCTGCCCCGCAGTGAAATCATTTCACCAAAATTTCCTTGCCGGATCAACCGCCTTAGCTGCTGAATACCCGGATCACCTCGAAAGCACATATAGATGCCCAGCTGACGTCCGCAGCGAATGGATGCATCCACCATTCTCCGTGCGGCATCTAGGGTGTCTGCCATCGGCTTTTGACATAAAACATGCTTACCGGATTCCAGACAAGCTATTGTTACAGCCTCGTGAAAACGATTGGGCACGGCAATATCCACCCAATCCACTTCCGGATCGGACCATACAGATTCAGGATTGTCAGTCCAATACGGGATACCGAATTGCTCAGCTGCAGCATGCGCTTTATGGATATCAGGATCACACAGCCATTTGAGTCTGGAACCATTCACCGCTTGATGTGCAGGAAGATGAAGTGCTTTGGCAATGCCACCGATACCGATTAATGCAGCCTTTAGCACCCTCATTCTGTTAACCTCCTTTTAGAAAGCTATGAGCCTGTTAGTTCATGCAGTAAAACTCTTAAGCGTTCAGGCGATTCCGTTGCCCCTACAGCATGTACGCGCTTGCAAATTACATTTCATTCCCTTAATCATTCTAAGTCTACTCATAAAGCTTATCATAAAAAAATGGGTTAAACTTTCATTAATAACGGTTATAATGTTGTTAAAGTACGATAATGGGAGGTGCCGAATGGCAGTTATTGAGCACTTGGATTTGACCGATAACCACTTTGTTCTAAAGTATCATGCGGATCAACAGATGGTTAACCATTTTCATGCCCACAGAGGGATGGAGTTTATGTATATATCCAAAGGGAAGGGGCATTTGATGCTGGATAGCCGTATGTATGAGTTTAAAAGCGGTCAGTTGATTTTTTTCCAGCCTTTTCAGCTTCACTGTATCCGACAAGACAACACTTCAGATTATATTCGTTCCTATGTTGTATTTGAGCCGTCTCTATTTGATACGTATTTGGCGCCGTTTCCGGTATTACGCAGCTTTTTCCATCATCTGTGGAAGGATCAGCTTACCAAGCAAATTTTTGAGCTGAGTGAAGAGCATCCGCTGGTCCTGCTCTATAAGGAGCTTCATGAGCGCTGCAGCAAGGTTCCCCGCAACACGTTGGCTGAGGAGTATGGATTGTTCTTCGTTCGGTTTCTCTGTCTGCTCCGTCCCCTGTGGTCGGAATATAATAGCTCTGATGGCGCTTCAATCAGATCGCTTAATCATGCGGAGCGCATTATGGATTGGGTCGAGGAGCATTATCAGGAGCCCTTTTCGATCCACGAGCTGGCCAAAGAGGTTCATCTGTCCCACAAGCATATCTCTGCACTGTTCAAGCAAAAAACCGGAGGAACCATTACCGACTATCTGATGGCCAAGCGACTGAATCAGGCGTGCTTATTATTAAAAACCTCCTCCAAGACAATCAGTGAGATTTGTTTAGAAAGCGGTTTCGCAAATTTGTCTTACTTTTGCCAGTTTTTCAAAAAAAGAATGAGTATTACGCCTTATCAATACCGAAAACAGTTTTTGGACCTATAGTTCTCTTCTGATTTTTAAATGATTGCGTTGATCTCTTGGCGAAATGCCTCTGTACAGCTTGAATTGCTTATTAAAGTAGCTTAACGAATGGAATCCGCACTCAAAAGCGATATCGGTAATCGATTTTGTCGTATGATCCAGCAGATAAACTGCAGATTGCAGTCGAAGACGGCTTATAAATTCATTCGGTGAAAGACTCGTAATGCCTTTGAATTTTTTGAAAAACATCGTTTTTCGCAGATTGGACATCACGATCATCTCATTAATATCGATATCTTCGGAGAAATGGGACAGCATATATTGAATAACATTAATAATCCCCTGATCGGTTTTGGAATTGGATAACTCATCCTGCTGCACAGCCTCATAGTATCGGAAGATCATGACCAGAATATCGATAAAATAAAGAAATTGCTTGGCCCTCCATCCAGGAAGCTGCTGCTCCCCTTCCGCAATGGCCAGCTTGGAAGCATTTTGTATAGCTTGAGCGAACGTCGTATGTGCAGGAATTAATGGTGAGAACTTGTCGGCGGCATAGAACGGCGTCAGCAGCTTATGTCCTTCCGGGATCGACCTTGCAATTGACGGGGCAAATAACACCATCGTCCACTCTACCGGTTTATTGCTATCCTCAGCCAGGTTATAGTGCGGCTCAAAAGGACGAAACACATATACATCACCAGGCTTGCCATGATAATCACGGTCACACAGATGATATTTCACATTATTTTTTAGCACGATGCTAATCTCAAGCGCATCATGAAGATGCATCTCATGCTCGGTTAAGGTACCGACTTTCTTGACAAAATTAAGTTCATCGTCCAAACGAATATCATCGTAAAACATAGCTGCCCCTCCGTCTTCCCCAGCAGAACCTGGAATACTTGTCAACCATTAATATAGCAGACGTCCTAGTATTATGAAAGCGGATCCAAACATAAGCTTTTAAAAAAACCGAGAGCGCTTGGCTTCCGGTTCTTGTTGATTACCGATCATGGAAACACCCTGTGTCAACCACAAACCGTATACATTATTTCTTGTACGATGACAGATCTTCGCGGTCTGTCAACAACTTGCCAGTCTCGGCATACCGGCAGACGGCTGATGCCACCTGAAAGGCATACGCTCTTCTTGGCCGATCCGTATGGTTCGTTTTACTATGATGCAGTGTTTCCCTATGGAAGATGACAGCATCTCCGGGTGCCATCGGTCTGCATGGTGCTCCATTGTCCGGGTCTGCTGCACGGCGATGCGATTCTCCGACTTCATTCAGATCCTTTTGACGACCCAATCGATGGGATCTTGGCGCCAACCACAAACCAGCATTTTCTTGAGTGATGTGATCCAGAGCGACAAAACCATTGAGCATATGCCCCAGAATATGAGTGTACATATTATCCTGATGCCAGGCTAAGCCTTCACCATGTGGAGGAACGACTGCATACATCCCCATCCATAGCTTAACGTTATCACCCAAAATGCTTTCAAAGGTTTCAATGATCCTTGTATTGCTGAGGAAATTGACTGTTTCCGGGAACTGTTCCTGACTTTTGGCCAAGTTCAATGTAGCGTTGGACTTCCATTTGCCATCACTGGATTGCTGGGTAGCAAACTCGGTATTCTCTTTGTTAATTTTATCTACCGCTTCCTGGGTCAAGAAGCCGGGTGCGTAGAAATAGCCTTCGCGGTAAAATTCTTCAATCATATCTTCAGTCAATACAAAATTCGATATGTTGGTCATTAACATGGGTTTAGCCCTCCTTGGATGGTATGCTATAACTATATCGAAAAAACATTTTCTTCACTGCTTCATTTCAATCAATTAGTTGTACATTTGTTCAATCTTTCATTCCTAGAAGTCTGTTTGACGAAACCAAATGGGTGAATAGATATTCATTCGTTCCGAGAAAGGAATGCTCTTTAAAATGATTGCAAGCTAGTCACGCATACGGATATGCTCGTAAGGCTTCCATCGGGACTGCTCCGAGACAGGGGATTGACCTGCCCTTGGCTGCAAGGCTGCCCAATGCTCAGTACCCATCTCGGCGGATTGTACAATCTGTGACCATAGATCCTCAACCACTTCATAGGGTAGAGGCATTCGATTTGTCACAGCTTGAGATCGTTGTCCAAGATCGACCGCGATGCGACTTAAAGCAAGTTCGCATGCATGGCAAATTTGTTCACCATACTCCCGAGTCGCCTCATTGGCATCATGTGCAGCCGCCAGTCGTCCTCCAGCCCCGTCTAGCTCCTCCAATCCTTTCTTTGAAGGATCAATCAGATCGGGACGAATATGCATCAGCATGGAAATCTCGTATTTTCCGGCATGATCTCCGGTATACGTACCCTCGACGAGATCAAAATCCGTCCCATACCAAATGCTCATCCCAGTCTGCTCCTGAAACATCCGGGAAATTTGTCGAAGATCCTGCACATGCGCTCCACCGTGTCCGGACAAAATCACTGCCGATTGAAAGCCCGCATTATAGAACGAGCGCAGCTGATATAAAAAGAAATGGTAAAATACGTACGGAGGAACCGAAGACATAAAGGGGTTATGCTCTCCAACGTTATCCTCCAGAAATTTGGCCGAAGGCCCTGCCTCGTGCACATGATAGCCCATACTGGGAGCGACAATGCCGCCCATCTGACGGGCTACTCTCGCGCATAAATATTCCGTCTTGAAAGTATCCAGACCAAAAGCACTGATCTGACCATGCGGTTCACATAAACCCAGCGGTACATACACGATGGGACACTCCTGCTGACGGGCAATGAATTCAGCTGGGAACAGCTCGGCCCACAGAACCTTGGACATGGCTTTAGAGGCATAGCTCATAAATGTCTCCTTGCATGATAGAAATGTCGGATCCAGCGCTCTCGTATTTTAATAAGCTCAAACAGCTCATCCGGCAACGCTTCTTTGTAGCAGGCTGCAATATTTTCCACTGCGTATTCCAGTACCTGCATCGAAGAAATCGCAACCGTCACACCTGGATCCTTCAGCACGAATTTAATCGCCAGCTCGGTTAATGAGCTTGCATATTGAGGAATATATTGGCAAAGACGATTCACCTTGTCCAGGTAAACGCTTCTTGGCTGACAGTCAAAGTAATTGTAACGATAATCGGACTCGGGAATGGCTGTATCCTCCTTCAAAAATCCGGTCAGTCCTCCTTCGTCCAGAATTACCCTTGCTATGACTGCCACTTGATTTTCCTGACAGATCGGAACCAGACAATCAAGCGCCACCGAGTCAAATATATTGACGATTGTCTGCACCGAATCGATCACTCCTGCTCTAACCAATGGAATCGCATGATCATGCCGATGGTCTGGCAGGGAAACACCCAAATAGCGAACCTTCCCTTCCTCTTTCAGCCTAAGGAGCTCTTCCATCCAATAATCTACAGCATCCCACTGAGGCCAATACACATGAAGCTGGAGCAGGTCCAGTGTCTCTATATCCATGGCCTGCAGTGATTGCTCCACACTTGCCCGAATCGATCCGGGTGGATAGGTGGATTGTACATCCAGCGGAAAGTGAAAGCCTGCACCGGGTAACGAATGAGGCGGTGCCGATGCGGCCGCTTTCGTTGCAATGAACGGTTTTTCGCCTCTCCACTCCTTTAAAGCCTTGCCTATGAGCTCTTCCGATCTTCCGTAGACTCTTGCCGTGTCAATAAAATTAATCCCGTTCTCAAGTGCATATACAAGGGAACGGATCATTGCAGCATCATCCTGCTGCCCAAAAATACCATTTAAACCCATACCACCAAAGCCAAGCCTGCTAATGGTTTCACCCGAACGAGCGAATATGGACGATTGCATAAATGTCTCCCTTCTTAAGCAAATCCAGTCCTGTCTTATTTGTATCATGGAAAAGAATTCAAAACATCGCCAAACCTGTAGTAAAAGTTGTACTTTTGTTCAGGTTCAGCAAACCTTCACGAAGAAAAGGAAGGTTCTCGATCATTACTCCATTTTCCTGCCCGTTTGCACAACGCGGCTGCCGATCCATGTGGAGGCCGATCTTCGAGACCAAATTGACATGTTAAAAAAGATAAAATATTTTTTTGGAATCTGTCGATTTAGTTATTTCTCATTCGTTGACTTAATAGAGACTGAGTTCGAACAGTCCAAACCTAGGGATGAAAGGATGTTATAAGATGGCAAAACAAACAACTTATATTATGTCGGAGGACGCAAGAGCTCAAGCTGAGTTTTACACTTATGCGCTAGGCGGAGAGATTCTGTCCGTTATGACGCATGGACAGCTTCCTGAAGCAAAGGAAGAACTCAAGGACAAAGTCGTTAACTTGAGTCTGATGGCCGGAGGAATTAACTTCTTAATGTCCGATTCCGTATTTGAGCCGATCATTCGGGGGAACGAAAATAATATCGAGGGGGCTTTGTTGCTACTACCGGTAATCTGACCGATAGTTGAATAGGCTGCAGATCGTGCCGGTTATGTCAACTTTGTTTGTTTTGTACTTGTAAGGGGGCAGTACACGTGTTGGGCTTTGCTACATCTTGCTATCGTTGTCCCATTCAATTACTTCCGTACACCCGCCTTCTCCAACTTTATTGCCGAGTTTATTTATCATTGGTTGGCCTAGTATAGTAATTGCTTTTTTTATTGCCCATGACTGATGTTCATGAAAAAAAATAGTATCAACTTCTTTTAAGTTTATCCACTTTAAATGATGATCGTCGTCCATCGGTTCTTGTACTTTTTTAATAAACTCTGCTAAAAAGAAAATTCCATTGCTTAATAAAGGTTCATTTTGAGGACTGATAAAATATCTTTGTGCCTTGCCGATACAAGAACCAATGTATATTTCATAACCTGTTTCCTCTAATGTTCTCGTCTTAGACATTCTTCGGGTGTCTCGCCTTCTTCAATCCCACCACCAGGCAAAAAATAGCTTCCTTTAGTCGTAAAAATTGCGGCAACCTGTTGTTTATTAGCATTTATAATAACGGCATAACTGCCATCTCTTCTTTGATATTTAAGATGTTTAACTTTCTCACCAAAAATCAATGTTTCTTCCATAATCATTCACCCCAACGATGGTTTCAATGGTATCTTCTAGAATACATAAACATCCTACTTTTTGAAGTTGACAAATCTCTAGCTTTACATTTTTCCATCTTCTTCAATTATCCTGCCCGTAGCGCAACCAAGACGAGGCTACCGATCCATACCGGTAGCCTCGTCTTGGTTGCTTATTGAATTATAGTGTCCCGGTAGATCTCTTATAGTCTGTATTTTAATATTATCTCTGCTGTATTTCCAATGTTTTGTTCAAACTTTTCAACACTTGCAATTTGTTTCGTTTGAGCATATTTATCAAAAAACATCTGACTAGCAATATTATCTTTAGAAATGGATAATTCCATGAATTTATATCCCATCTCTCTTGCACTGTGTAATGATGAATCTAACAATAAAGTTGCAATTCCTTGATTCCTATATTTATGATGAATACAAATTTGCCAAATAAATAATGAATTGTTATCCACACTCGGCATACCACTTACAAATCCTATTATATCGTTGTCTTTTTCTATAATTTTACATGTTGATGCATAATATTGTTCGAGCATCCAGTACACGTATAGGTTGTGTGGTGCCACATATGGACCACATTGCTCAACTAATCCAAGTATTCTAGTGGAATCACCTTTACTGATACTTCTAACATTCACGAAAATCCCCCAATATTTCACTCAGATTTACTATCAATTTGCGAACTTTATCTTAGTTTATATTACCATATTGGGTAGTCACCATATAAGTGCGATTCCTACGTAGATCTGCCCGTTAGAGGAATGACCTTTACCTTATTTTCAAATTAGGTTCACCGTGCTATATGTAACAGCAAGTTTTAAGGCACTCCCTTTTTTGCTGGATAGCAGCACGTTACGTCAGGTACATAAAAATGGTCTCCATTGCTCCCCAAGGTGCTTCTTTCTCATCTATCTTCACGAAACCATATTTTTCGTACAAATTAACATGGTCACTGACAAGGTATACTTTATCAAAACCCAGTTCCTTCGCGTATGCCAAGGCAGATAAAATCAACTTTTCACTTAATCGATTGCCTCTGTACTGCTCTCCCACAAACACAAACCCGATATAAGGTGTATAGGAAACATCAGGTATGCAGTCGGTTTTTGCTAAAGTGCAATAACCAGCAATGTGATCACCATCAAGTGCTGCAAAAACTCTTTCCCAGTCTGAAAAATGGCATTTTTTCATTTGTTTCGCTAAATTGGATCCTGCCTTCCATGAACAATTCTGCGCATACTCAGCAACGACTTGCCACAACCTATCGCTATAAATAAGCGATTCTATTTGCATAAATGCTCTCTTTCTTAAAGGCGACCATCCGCTGGATAGCCCTTTGTTTTTTATTTTATTAATTGCTCTCCGTTTTCAAAACAAGTGTTCGACTCTTATTCATAACTTAACAGTACAACACTTGATATGAATTAACATGATAAAAAATGATTATATTTGAACACAACGTCCATTGATACTAACCTGCCCGTTACTAATGAGAATCAAAAAAGGCGCCGCATCGCTGCAAGCTCCTCTGCTATCGTATCCTGTTAGAATCCCTTACCAAGCCACAATTTGTGCTTCTTTTTTGTATAAAAGACAGTATGTTTTTCATTGATCTTCCCAGGAAAACGCCTTGTCTTGTTCATTCCTTTCCCTCTGACCGGTGCAGCGCTCCGACCAGTTCTACAAAGTGACGCCCGCGCTCTTCAAAGTTACGATATTGGTCAAACGCAGTGCATGCAGGACTCAGCAGCACAGTGTCACTCGATGCGGCCAGCTTGTGCGCCTGCGTCACTGCCTCGGCCAGGCCTTCACAGCGGACAATAGGCGGGCAATTCGGCACTCTGCGCGCCTCTGCCTCGATTTGACTGGCCGATTCTCCAATCAATAGCAGCACCTTGACATGATCAGGCAGCAGCCTGGCCATCTCGTCAAACGGTACTTTCTTATCACGCCCGCCGGCGATCAACAGCACTCGGCCCACATGCGCATGCAGCGTGGCGATGGTACGGGAGGGGCTTGAGCCGATTGAATTGTTGTAAAAATGCACACCGCCCACAGTTGCCACCTACTGGTTTCTGTGCTCCACGCCGACAAAGTTGCGCACCGTCTCCAGGATTGCCTCATCAGACACGGTCCCCCGCACGGCGGTCATAGCAGCCATAACGTTCTCCACGTTATACCAACCTGGCAATCGAATGTCACTGATGGGTAATAGACCGTCGATCACGCCATCGTGGAGAGTGTGCCTGCCGAAATACTTGGTCTGCCCCTGCCCGCGCAGTGCGGCGGTCGCCGGATTGTCGCCGTTTAGGACGGCAAAGTCGTCAGCACTCTGAAAATCCAGCAGGCGGCGCTTGGCGGCGGTATATTCATCCATGTCACGGTGCCAGTCGAGGTGATTGGGCGAGAGGTTGGTAATCACCGCCACATGGGGAGAGCGCGTCAAATCAGCTGGAAGCTGGATAGCTCGACCGCACACGCATCCAACGACGACATCTCCCCCACGCGCGTCAGAAGTGGAGTACCAATGTTGCCGCCCATATGAACCGTACGCCCTCCGTCAGCCAGCATGTCTGCAATCAACGATGTGGTGGTAGTCTTACCGTCCGAACCGGTCACGCCGAAAATAGGACACGGACACAGCGCAAAGAACTCCTCCATCTCACTGGTCACACGGCTGCCACCAGCGCGGGCCGATTCCAGCGCCGGATGGTCTGGGCGCATGCCTGGAGTACGGAACACCAGGTCGCCCCCAACGTGATCCAGATAATTTTCCCCTAAGCGCAACACGACGCCTAGATTGTCCCACTCCTCCCGGGGCAGGGCCGGATTGCGGTCACGCACGGTGACGCGCCCCCCGGCCGAACACAGCATGCGGATCAGGGGTGAATTGCTAACACCGGCGCCGATGACGGTTACGTCCCGACCGGCCAGTGATTGGATATAGGTGTCAAAAGCAGGATTCATAAGTACCTCCGCTTAGAAAATGTCATTTTAATCAAATATACCACATATTGGAACGATCCTGCCTGTTAGCTAATGAATAACTGATCATTTTGAAAAGATTCCTCAATTGCGGGAAACAATATATGTTCTTGTACCAAATCGGCATGGTCAATGGAGAAAACATAGGCTCTAGCCCCGATGAGAGAAAGGAAAGATGTTTGCATGAACAGCAAAGAGCGCGAAGGTGCTTCGTACGAAAGTGTGACAGATCAGCAGCTTCAAGATCAGCTGAACTATTATCGAGAACGAGCTCCAGAGTATGACGACTGGTGGTACCGTCGTAGCACATTTAATCACGGAGAAGAAGCCAACCGAATCTGGTTTGATGAGGTCAGCATGGTTAAAGATTCTTTTAAAGCTGAGCATTTTCAGGGTGACTTTCTTGAACTTGCGGCGGGGACCGGCACTTGGAGTTGTCTGTACTTAAAAGAAGCCCGGAAACTGACAGTTGTAGACGGCTCCGTAGAAATGCTTTCGCATAATCCGGTAGTTGCTGAACCCAATTTGAGGACGATCATTGCTGACCTTTTCACATGGTCTCCTGATCAGTTATATGATTCAGTTGCTTTTACTTTTTGGATATCGCATTTACCAAGAGAGAGACTGGTTGGCTTCTTCACCATGGTATCACGCTGTTTGAAGACCGGAGGGAAAATGTTCTTTGTCGATGATCGAGAAGTAGCAGGAACCCGTGAGTCTCATGTAGTGGGGGCATCTGGGCAAACGATGGTTCGGAAACTTAACAATGGTGATCATGCCATTATAGTGAAGAATTTCTTTGGCGACAAGGAGATTGAGCAAATTGCAGCTGATGTGGGAATTGAACTGCATGTGCATTGTACCCCTACCTACTTCCAGTATGGGATAGGGTCCAAGACTGTCTAAAGCAGCACAACAGGAAGCATGTCCCTGAAATAGTTATGATTTATATAAGCCAAGTAAAGCAACCAAACGCTCACGTCACTGAAGGTGAAATCTTACCGACAAATAACATGAGCGCTCAGAGGCTAATTGATTCTATTCTGAAAAATGTTATTGTTTACCCCGAAGTCTTTTATATTATGCGACTTATTCTTTTTAATCTCATTATCAAATACCATGTTCCCAGTATGCGATGCTCGAATAAACACTCCATTGTTAATGTTTTTCTTAATTTCATTTCCCTGAATGTCATTATAATCGGAGTCAATTTGAATGCCACTTTGATGATTATCCTTAATTTCGTTGAATCCTGCAAAGTTATAATTAAATGAGAGCAACAAGCCATTCTCGCGATTTCCTTTTATCTTACTGTTCACAATATAATTATTCGTGCTTTGTGCATCCACGGCGTTAGATCCATTAGAGTATAACTTATTATTTAGGATTAGGTGATTCTCAGATCCTCTGATCTGAATCCCCACTCCCTTATTTTTGGAAATTTTATTATCTACTATCGCATCATGAATACTGTCTAGGACTTCGATCCCGTGGGCTGCGTTATATTGTAGTTTGTTTTGAATGACCCAGGTTCCTGTAACCACATTTAAACTCATCCCAGTGCCTGTTCCTGCTTTGCCAATTTGCTCGATCGTATTCTTCATGAAAAAATTACCCGCGGAATTCGTTACAAATATACCAACTGGTTGGCTGGTCCCTTCTATCTTACTGATTTTGTTATGAAGAACCCGATTCGATTTTCCTCTAAAAATCCGAATACCTCCAGAAATATAGTTCTTTATTATAAATCCTTCAATTTCGACACCCGCCACGTCATTCAGTGCAAAGGCTTCAAGCAGAGTATGACTTCCGTCTAAAATCGCACCCTGTCTGATTTTAGAAATGATGCGAATATTGCTTTTTTCACTAGCAATTTGAACATCTTCACGATAAACACCTGGATGCACCCGTATAACGTCCCCAGGGTTGGACAAAGTAACAGCATCTTGAATAGCTGTCGAACTGTTAGGATACACGTCAATGATCGCCATTCTATCACCACCATTCATTAGAATCTACTAGCTGATAACAGTAAATTCTAACCAATGTTATTATGCACCGAACAATTGACTACTGAGTTTCAATTATTTTCTTGTCTATATCACAACCTCGCGCTCGTAGAGAACGCTCCCGGTTGCAGCCATCGCACGTCTATTTGTGGCGGCTGCTCCGGGAGTTTTGTTTGTCGGTCAGCTAGGTCATTGCCCCCGCCCATCCTGCATAAGCGCTATCCCTACTCCAGCTCATCCAGCCTCCTCTCGATCGTTAGCCCCCCCACATATTTGTGGCTCATCTGCTTCCGCTTCTTCCGGTTTTCCTTTGTGTCGAACGACGATATCCAATCTTAGTAGTTAACGCCTGGGTTGTTGTGTTGTGTAATGTGGCAGCCGCGTCATTTTGTTTTTAAAGCTATCGTACCCGTTAGCTGAGTTACCCCCTACCATTACCATTCTCGCCATTCTTCTGTTATATCCTGCCCTTCTTCAACTTTGAGTCCAGCTAGCTTTGCCGCTATATCAATGAATTCAGCCAATTCTTCTCTTTCCATTGTCTCTATGAAAAAGTCATTCTCTTCATTCAACTGGTTAAAAGAAACTACTATTTCTCCAACCAAAGTCATGATCTTCTCCTGGTCAGGATTTTCCTGTATTAGGTTCAATTCGTTAATATATTTATCAATTATCTTATCGCATAACTCTAATCGTTTATGTGTAAATAGATCATCTCCATATTCCACCATACGTTCATGCCATTTTTTTGTTGGTTTTTCATTTAATAAATCTTGCAAGTTCATAGAAAAATCTCTTCTTTCTCCAATAATTTTTACCATTATTATGGTATTTCACATAATGTCTTAACAATAATAATTCGTCAGGAATCAACTTATTACCTTTTTTTATAATATTTGCTTATCGCTAAACTGCCAGTTAGCTTAATGTCTCCGACAGTCTAATACTATATTTTCTCACTCTGCAACAATATTTTCTAACATGTGCAACTATACTTCGCGACAATGTAGGGAGAATTGTGCATTTTCAAATGACACAATTCTCCCTACATAAAAAATAAAAAGCCTGATTCCTCAAGCTTTTCTTCAATATGTTATGTAGGCACATTTGTGTCATTGGACAGTTATTTTGCAAATCTCCCTACATTGTAATAACAGACAACATTTCACTTTACAAATGAAAATACTTTTGCAATAATCACAGCGGGCTGGGTATCTCACTTTATTCTTCTTCGAACAGTTTCTCGCCGCGATGGAGGCGCCATGCAATTTTCGCCGTATGAGGTGTCTCGCGGGAAGTCGGAGCATGAGCCGCCAAATAACGCGTTACCGCAAGGATCAGCGTTTCCCGGGCTTTCTCAGCGAACGGTCCTGACTCGGAAGTCCAGCGGTCATATTCCGATACGGCCGCCTCGTACATTTGGAAGGAGTGGAATTCCGCATCCTCTCGAAGCAGCGCATGACCCAATACGCTAAATAAAGGCTCCGGTTTTCCGCCGCTGCGCAGATAGCGGATCACCCATGCCGCCGCTGGCGCCACCTGCTGCTGTTTGTCGAGAATCTCAAGCAGCTCCGCGGGCTGTGGCACTTCCTCAGCCGCGCCAGTTGCAGCCGGTCTCGGGGCAGCCGGGATGTTCAAAAACCGGTCGAGGTAAATCGTAGCCGCCGTATGGAAAATGCCGCGAACCAGCCATGGATCGGTGGAACGGATCAAACCTTCGTGAACGGCGTGAGCATGCGTAAACGTGTGTAGCACCGAAATCCAGTCCCCGAAATCGTTCTGTGTATGGAAGCGGACGACCCGTTCCGCCGCAGCCAATGCGGCAATTTGCGAGATGCGCACCGGAGAGGCGCCGCCGAGCAAAGCTTCCTTTAGCACGCGAACGGTCCGCAACGGTTCGTCTCCGAGCAGCGTTTGGAGAAGCGCCTCGTCGTCGATGCCTGAGCCCCCGCTATCTGACGAAACACCCTTATTCGACAGCTCTTCGAACGCTTCCTTCAACGGTTGAACCAAATTGACCGGAGACTGCCAGCTGTGAAGCTCTTCGCTGCGCGAGGCGTCTCCAAACATCGGAACGAGCGAGGCGAGGACATATTTTCGCTGCTCAAGCCCGACATACTTCAAGCTCTCGAATGACTTATTATGGAAATCGAGTGTGTGGCCTCCATTAATATAGAAATGGTCCGTCGCAGCAATGCTCATCATTGAGAATAACCGCTTCTCATCCGCCCCCGCCTGAATGGCGGTCAGCAGCACCCGTTCGGCACCGCGCGTATCCCGAACCTCGATGCAATCGCGGTACCATCCCGACAATCGTTCTTCGGAAACGCCCGTATTCGGGAGCGGATCGAGCAAGTAGCGCGTTCCGCTTCCAGCTGAGTCACGTGCCGTACGCAGCAACCCTTGAAACAACGCAAGGATACGGCCTTGTTTATCAAGCTTGGGCAGGACGTTAGCCATCGCGGTAAGAATCGTTAATCCGGAACCCCACCCTTGTCTCCGCTGTTTGACCCCGAATTCGATCCCGATCGCTGTGATTTCCGTCTCGGGAACGCCCGCCTCCATTAATCCGACTATGGCCTTGGCGATGACGAGGCCGATATTTTGCTCAAGGCCGCTCAGAAGCCGGTCTTTATACAGCTGTATTTGATTGCCGTTCCGGGAATTCGGGTTGACCCAAATTAATCCATCATGAACGGTTATGTCGTGTACCGGAACATCGTCAGCCCAAGGGTCGAGTGTTCCACCGCTGCATACGTCAAACCGCGCGTGATGCCAATGACATGTCAAAATTCCGTTGCTCAAACTTCCCATGTGGAGGGGAAAACCGAGGTGAGGGCATCGGTTGTCAAGTGCATGCACTTCATCCTCGTGATAAAAAACAACAATGCCCCCCTTGATCAGTTTCGGACCTTGCTCTCGAAGTTCCTCTACTGTACCCGCCTGGATCCAACCTTTCATGAAAACGCCTCCAATTCTTGGTTTGATGTAATTTCCTTATTTATACAATATCATACTTTGGATACTTTATAAATATGTATATTTATAAAGTCGAATCACTCTTTTATTTTTTATCTTTACCGAAACACATCACATCCTTCGACATTAAATGGCAAAATTACTAGTCTGCAATGCGAGTGATGCGCATTTAGTCTGATTAATATTTAACAATATTAATTAATGTTTATTCATATAATTGCTGCGAAACTAGTACAACGGATATAAATCGTTTACAATTTACTCAAAACTACACTTATGACGCTGCTTTCTATGATTTTGTCAAAACCGTTGCCAGTCTGCCCCTGCGGTGAAGGAAGACAGGCCGCTTTGTAGAATACGTTGAACACATGATCCAAGCGTGGAGGTACCCATGAAACTAAATATATCAAATGTGGCAGTTAATCCGTATTTTTTGCTGTTTATCAGTATTCTTGCCATTGCTGTATCGTCAATTATGATTAAATCATCAAATACTCCTCCGTCTGTTGCAGGAATGTATAGGTTATATATAACTGTATTGATTCTGCTTCCTTTTGTATCTTGGAAAAAGCTAAGATTAATAAAATTAACTAAGTACGACTGGCTTCTTGTTTTATCAGCTGGTTTTTTTCTTGGATTACATTTTTTATTTTGGATGGAGTCTTTATCGTATACATCGGTAGCAAGTTCGATGGTTATTTTGACTTTACAACCTCTATTCGTAATGATTGGATCTTATTTTATATTTAAAGAACGAGTAAACAAATTAATGGTACTGTGTATGATAACTGCCGTTTTCGGTTCTATCATTATAGCTTGGGGAGATATAGGCGTTTCAAGAGAAGCGCTGACTGGAGATTTACTTTCCTTATTGGGGACTGTCGCTATTTCTGCTTATATGCTAGCAGGGCAAAAAGTGAGCCATAAAATTCTAGCTAATGTATACAGCGTTATTGTTTTTTTCATTGGTGGTTGCGTCATGCTGATATACAGCCTAATGAACCATTTTTCTTTAATAGACTATAGTTCCTCTGATTGGATGTACTTTTTATTACTTGCCTTAATTCCAACTATATTTGGGCATCTTATATTTAATCTGTTGCTAAAATCAATCGGTGCAACTACTGTTTCAGTGGGTGTTATTGGTGAACCTGTTCTTGCCATAATTCTTGCTTACTTTATCTTGGGAGAAGCCGTAAGCTCTTTCCAAATCGTTGGAGGATTATTTACAATAGTAGGAATGGGATTTTATTTTTTGGCTAAGTCTAAATGATCACTTTCACACAAATGTCCCGTCCCTCGGTTTTAAGGGTTTATCTAACATTTACTCACTCATTCGCAGGATTTCGTCACCTGGAATTCGGTCAATCTTAAGAAGATGCACGGATAAGACCGGTTGAGGTGGTGGGCTGGGCATGCGGAAATAAAGGAACTATCAGGAAATATCCCCCAGTTAGTTTCTACTGCACGCATACTCCACAAATCCCCTGGAGGTTCACCCTCCCAGATCTCAACGGGTCGCTGCCCTTACATTCCTTCGTCATACCTGTCCAAGGTGTGGAGACCGATAGCGTTTAGCGGATGGGTCTTAGCCCTTTTGGGACACGAGCTCGGTCCTCCGTGCTTTCTTTGTGAAATCCTACGAACGAGTCAATATACGTGATGCTTCTTAACTTAAGCTGCTTCTGTCCAGGTCAGGACGGTTTTCTCAGGTGTGAAATTTTCTCCTCGCTGAACAATTCCAACTAGAATACGTGCTAGCTTTCCAATTAACTTAAATATGGATTGCTGCTTTTTCATCTTCTTTTCTTGCAAATTATGCTCATGAAGATGCCGGAATACAGGGTTATTCCAAACAAGCAGAACCGTCGCGAGATAGAGATATTTTCGCAAAGCCGAGTCTCCTCGTTTCGAAAGAATAATTCGCCCTTTTCGCTTTCCAGACGTACTTTCGGCCAAATTTAGGCCTGCCTTTCGTAATACCTGACGTCCATGTGCATACTGTCTTAGATCTCCTGTGCCAGCTAGTATGGCCGCTGTGAAGATCTTTCCGAGACCTTTTATGGTACGAATCTGCTGCGCCATTGGAATCTCAGTAAGCAGAGCTTCGATATCCTTTTCAATCTCCTCAAGCATGGTGGTAACTCGTTCATATTCTTCAATGAGCCGTTTTAAGTCGAGCTTCGATTCCTCTACAGCGGTTCGATCTCCGACACTGCGTTTGGCCTGTGCGATGAGCTGTGCGGCCTTCTCTATCCCCGTAGAACCCCCAGCGCGCTGCATATGGACTCGCCAAGCATGGATTACATCCGGCACTGTATACGTTTCCAAATCTTGTGGGCTAGGAAATGTCTTGAGAGTTGCCAATGATCGCTTACAGGTCCAGTCTTTGAATACGGAAGGATACTCGGGAAAACGGATATCCAGCCACCGCACGATCCGATTCTGCAACCGTATACTGTTCGTTACCCAGAATTCTCGATCACTCATCATCGTCTTTAATCGTTGGAACACAAGCGATTGACGTGTGTACTCATAGTAGAAGCCCCGACTAACTGCATCAGCGATAACCAGAGCATCTTTGGGATCGTTTTTTGATGGGCAGTTATCTCGGTTTTCTTTATTACGCTTCGTCGTAGCAGGGTTTACCATGACCACGTGTAACCCCTTATCTGATAACCAGTTGGCCAGGTTAAACCAGTAATGACCGGTTGGCTCCATGCCGATGATGAGCTTCTTTAATCGATGTTTCTGCTGTAATTCAGTCATCCAGCGGCTCAGTTTTTCAAAACCGTCAATGCTATTTGAAAATGAGAGATGTCGTTTTGAAATGACGATTCCTCGGAAATTTGTGGACTGTGCCACATGAGTTTCTTTGGCCATGTCGATCCCAACGACGAGATGCGAAGTAGTAATTTGTTCAATTCGTTGATTTTGTCCGTCGGTTTGTTTAAACTTCATAGTAAGAGCGCCTCCTTGATGGTGTAGTGGACAAACCCATCATACCTTAGGTGCTCCTTTTTTTACAAAGCCAATTTCTTAGGCTCAACAGGAATGTTTAGCGTAATACTATAAATGATTTAACCAATTCATTGGCTCTTAGGGGTATTTCCCACCATTCGTCCGCCGTTCACGACCAGCCATTCCCCGGTCTCCCAATCCGACAGTTCCAGGCTTGCCGGTTTATAGTATAAATCGAACCGGATTGCCATCTCCATTTCCCAGGGATGACGAATGAATAATGATCGAAAAATCTCGTCCAGCCCTGGGATCGCGAAGCCGATCGGGTCAGGGAAAAGCGCTTCGGACTCCTTCCTCGATAGATCTGTCTCCAACGCGAATTGGAAAATCGGACTTTTCGTATACTTATCGTGAACAAGCTCAAACTTAGGCGTTCTCTTGACAGAGAAGTTGGTAATATCAGTCTCGAATTCCCCTTGCTCAGCGGGCAGAATGAACGGCCAGTCTTCGCCTGGGTAACGATAAAGATTCGCCCTTTCAGCCAATTCCAACAACAATGCCGTCCAATCCGAAGGTATGATTGAAGCCGTAGGGATGTTCACGCCCGCGTGATCCATTCCGATCAACCTACCTTCAAGTCGCTTGTACAGTTGCTCCATAGAAAGCGCTCCCTCTTGTACGGACTCGATACTCTCGACACCGTAACCTAGAGGAATAGGTCTATCCGAATCTTCACTAGTGCTCCAATATACAGCGGGTAAGGCCCCATTCTCCCACCGGAATCCGATCCTAGGCAAAGCCGTACTGCCCTGTCTACACGTGGGGATATATTCCAGTAGATGGAGAAAATGGGCACCCCACTCTCGCTCCTCTTCCGTGTTCTGTGGGAAAACAAATGTAAACTCGCTAATCCGTTTCATTTTAAATACCTCCCAATATTTATGGCATAACCGTTGATTCTATTTTTAATATTAGAACAAATGTTCGTGAATGTAAATATTTAATTCCCTTATTTTACCTATATTAAACTGCCCGTTTGCTTGATACTCTGTTCAATTGATTGATTGCGGTGATTTGGCCAGTAATACCCACGTTATGTAACCATTGTCGGGAATGGGATAAAGTTCTTGTCACCCGACAGTAATCGAGACTCTACTCACCCGTAAGTTGATTTGAGTTCAGCCGTCATGAGCAAATGCGTTCATGGACATGTGCTTATTTTTTCGCCGACAACCACTCCGAGAGCGATTGTACTTCTTCATTCCTTAATTTGCCTTTATAGCTTGGCATACCTCCGCCTCCGTTTTGAATTTTGGTCGCAATTTGCTCTTTACCAAGCTTGGCCCCTATCTTCTGTAAGCCGGGTCCAGCTTTGCCCTCTAGATTGGCTCCATGACAAGCTATACAGCTGCTTTTGTAGATAGTCTCTGCATCTGCAGCACCACTTTGTGTAGTAGCAGCTGTCTGCTTTTTGTCCAAAGTACTTCCTTGAGTGCTGCCACATGCCGTCATTCCGACAAGTACCATACATCCGACTAAAAATAGCATCCATTGTTTAATCATAAGACTCTTCCTCCTTTAGTTTAGGTACGTCCTCTGAACCAGCCCTTCTCATATGCGTATCGCATAAGCTGCACCCGATTGTCCAAGTGAAGCTTGTGTAAAATATTTTTTAAATGATTTTTCACCGTATGCTCTGATATAGCAAGTGATTCTGAAATTTCCCGGTTGCTTTTTCCTTGAGCCACGCATTCCAATATTTGCTTTTCACGCGTTGTAAGCGGTGAATGCTCGGGAACGCTTGTTTTGATGGAAGAAAACTCCTGAAGCAGACGCACGGCGACTTCCCTTGACATGGGAGCTTCATCGATAGCCACCGCTCGAAGATATTTATGCCAGGATACAGGATTTAAATTTTTCAATAAATATCCCTGTGCTCCCTTTTTCAAGGCTTCAAAAAGGTGTGTAATATCATCAGATACGGTCACCATTACAATTTTTACATAAGGAAACCGCTCTTTTATAATTTTGGTAGCCTCTAAACCATCTAGCTGCGGCATATTAATATCCATCAATATAAGATCGGGCATCCACTGTTCAGCCAACGCGATAGCATCCCGACCATTCGTAGCCTCACACACAATATCGAACTCAGGATCCATCTGAATAATTTCTCGCATGGCTTGACGTGCATGCGCGTGATCATCGACCAACATCAATCGTATGGGTTGAATTATAGCTATCCCCTCCTTCCTACCTCGACCGTTGTTCCACTACCCTCTTGTTTAAAAGCTAAGAACCAGCCCATTTCCTGTGCTCTCTCCTTCATAATAGTAATACCAAACCCCTTGGGATTCGCCATGCTGTCTACCTGAATGCCGATTCCATCATCGGTAACCTTGCATCTCCAGCCTTCCGCTTCTTCTTCCCCGATTACCCATGCATGTCGTGCATTTGCATGCTTGTACACATTGATGAGAGCTTCCCGCAAGGTTGCGTACAGCTCTACCTTTTCTTTTAATGAAAGTCGTTCCTCACGAAGCTGCCATTTCAATTCAGCTGCAATGCCTGTATCTTTCTTGAAATCAAGGACCAGATTGTGGATGGACTCTCCCCATGGCTTGGATTCGGCTACAGGTGGATAACGTAAGCTGGCAATGGCATGTCTGACATATTCATTAACTTGATGGACCGTTTTACGGAAGCTGTTTAACGGTTCTTTCCTCTTCTCATTTTCCTGCTCCATTTGGTCTACTTTAACAGATAGCAGAAATAAGGTTTGAGCAATGCCATCATGAAGCTCCCTGGAAATTTTCTCGCGTTCCATAAGAGCCGCTTTATCGCTTCTTTCTTGCTGCAGCATTTCTTGAAGTACCTCCAGCATCCAGAACAGCTTGCGCAATAAAGTCATGGTCACTACGAATACAAGCAGGGGAGCCAGCCAGTTCCCAAGCTCCATAGAAATGTAGGGCAATAAAAACGTATGACGTGCATACTCCCATAAGCCAATCGTTAGGGTGGGTATGATCAGAATAAGACTTTTAATGTTTTTATACAGCATAGTACTACTCCTTCCTTAATCTTCTTTTTAATCTAACCATAATTTTCAATAAAAACCTATGACTCGTAAGAGCTATCTGTTCTCGGGTTCTTCACCTGACTGTAACGAAGTGGCCTGATAGCATCTCAACCTGACTCAAAAGTGCTATATACAAGCATTCAGTCAAAATGCTAGTATATTCGAGAAAAAACCGAAGGGAGACTACCTATGCTCAAATGGACAATGGCTTTGCTATGCGGCATTGCCTGTGTGGTTGGGATAAGCGTACTGTTCATCCAAGTGAACAACCATCAAGGGGAAATACAACAGGCAGCCACGGCACCCGCAATGCCGGATGCTCCGTTAAATGCCCAAGCGGCAGAGGCGATTTACAAGCAATCCTGCATCGCATGTCATGGAACGGATTTGGAGGGAAAAATGGGTCCCAACCTCCAGAAGGTTGGCGGCAAGCTGTCGGATCAACAGCTCTACAAGCTCATTCAAAGCGGTAGAGGTGGAATGCCTGCTTTTAAAGGAACGATTAAGGATGAAGAAATAGCCAATCTGGCTCGTTGGTTGGCCGAGAAAAAATAACATGAAGTAAACAGGCCGCAAAGCTTTATCAGCTTTGCGGCCTGTTCCTTGTAATCTACATACATGCTTGATTAATTCTGTTCATTTCGCGGAGATTCCTTAACATATGGAGCCAAGTAAAGCTCTCTTACCTCATGCCTGATCCAACTCATTAAACTTAAAACAATCAGCAATAATACCAAGGACGATACAAACAGCCGGTGGTTATCAGCCTTCATCAATTTCAGAAGCATGCAGCTTAAAACAACAGCCAATGCTATCGCCAAAACGAGCAAGCCTGTGTGAAACAATGATCCACCCATGAAAGCCTTCTTGACACTGACATCCATACTTAATAACAATAGTGGACCTGCTGCAAGCTGCAGTAAGGTAAAGCTCGCTGCAAGTCTCTTTCCGAATCGTCTGCTTTCGCTGGCAACCGGATCATGGGAATGCCGATGCGATCTTCCCCACCACCAATACATAAACATGCCTGTCATGGTAAAGCTCGCAGCTATGAAATGCATATACCGCTGCCAAATAGTTGGATAATGAAACAGCGACCTCCAGAAACCTCTTGTTACGTCCCATAGCTCTGGTTGCAGCATGGAAGCAACATTAGTAATAAACAAAAGCGGAATAAATAAGAGAATCCCCATACCTAACAGACCAAAAAATAGATGCATCCTTTTACGATCGCGCCATACTTCCCATGTAAACTTATACACATACAAGGCCAGAAACGCAACGATTAGTAGAGGAATCATCATCAGCCACATATGCCCGATCAATATGGTGGAAGGGTAAAAGAACTGCGTGTAGATCGTGCTAATGATTAATAAGGGTGCTACGCCAAGCACCACTGCAATGCTTTTAAAGATGGATATTTGTGTTGCCAGCTTGTAAGCTACACTGTCATAGATCCGTTCTTTTTTGACGATTCCTTTAATCTCCAGATAGACAGCGGATACACTTCCCGCGACTAATAGATTGACAAACAGGATATGAAGGATAAAGCCTACAACGATTATAACTTCAAACATCGGCAGATTGCCCGGTATGGCTAGACCCAAATCGTTCGGTACAGGCGATTCCGTACGTAACCATGCGTGATTTCCCATATATGATCCCCTCTCTCATTTACTGATCCTATTTTTGTGAAGCAGCGTTGCTGCCAGCCTGCACTTGTTTCTCATTCACAACGCTATGAATATATGCAGCCAACGCTTTTACTTCCTCTTCATTGCCGGCAAATGGAGGCATAGCTGAGCGCACTTGGTGCATATTGGGGATAAAGGACGCGATGGCGTCTTCGCTCCATCCGTTGACACGTACAGCCATAGCTCTGTTTCGACGAGCTCCGTCTATACTGTGACAAGAAATGCACTGCATCCGAAACAGCTCCTCACCCGCCTGCAGCTTGTTCGTCTCCGTTACCTTTTGAATCCCGGATAATCTAGACTCTCTTAGCATGCCTTCTTTATTGTAGCGTTCCAAGTCCGATTTCAACACACCATTGGCATACATATAATTATAAATGACATAAGGCTTGCGAATATTTTCGCGGATAATTTCAAATTCAGCCAGGAGCAGCAGGGAAAATAACGCTGTAAATAGGGTTAGACCGATAGGAAAATTTGCTCTTCCGTCAAGAAACATAATCCCTAACACAAAAATCAACAATAAGCCGGTTACGTTAATAATAGCGAAGGTCAAATCGCTCATACCGGAGCCCCACACAACAAGCGATTGTGCCTTTTCAGGTAAAGTCCGTTGATACCAGATCCCAGATGCGAGCATAAGAGGAACTGAAAGGAGCAGCCATTTTCCAAAGAGCTTTGCAACGGTTACACGGTCCAGTCTGTTTTTGACAAACCATCTCGTAACTGGAGCAAGCAAAGCGACTCCAAGTGTTATAGCCGTGAAGGTTCGGAACAAAGTTGAAGGAATCCAGGTCTCGTTAAGAAAGGCGCTCCAAAAGGATAAAGTTTCGCCCAATTCCCAGGATTAATTTGTGCGGCCAATATACCCGTAATCAGTACCATAGTGAACCAGGACATTACGCATAAAGCGACTCCTGTGCGCAAATGCAGCTTCTTCTTATCCCCGCTCCATCGGTCCCATGTATAGAAATACATCAGGATCAGAATAACCTCAGAGACAAATACGAGCCATTCCGTAAACCAGGCCCAGTGGAAAATACGGATCAGCGAACCAATAGCATAAGGCTGAATGATTGTCGTCGTGAACCAAATACCTACCCCCGTCATGGCCCCAAGCGTGGTTGTAATGATCAAAACCCATTTGCTAAGCCATTTTGAAAAAGCTTCGAGACGCTCGTTCTGCTGTTTAACCGCAACGTATTCGATAGAGACCATAAGTATTGAGCCTCCAATTGCGACCGCATGATTGATCATGACGTGCAGAACCGCCATCATACCGATCAAGTTTCCATTTCCGATCCAACCGAAATCTATTGTCGGAAAATCCATAATGCATCCAATCCCCTCTCCTTAAACAAATAAAAATCCTTGCCGTAAACGACAAGGATGATTATATCGAAATCGTGGTTCCTCAAAATGCCTCGTTAGAGCTACATTTATGAAATGTATTTGAACAGGTCACGCTGTTTACTATATATTTTTGTCAAGAGATAATGTCAGTGGTTTTTCTTACTAGATTCTGTAGCTTATCTACCTCACGTTTTAGCTTCTCATTTTCTTGTTTTAAGGAAATCATGAGGGAGAGTTCCGAAAGCGGTGCTTGATCAGTCTGTTCTCTAAGGCTTTCAATTTGTTGGCGAAGCTTTGATTGAGTATACAAAAAGGGCTTGGATACCCCAGCTTCCAGGGAAACCGTATTGAAATTAATTTTTTGATTCCGCTTCATTAGCCTTTCTATAGCTTCTTGCGCCTTCTTAAAGGCGTGTATCGTTTTTTGATTGCTGAATTGTTTGATACCATCTGTATTTCTTATTTTGCGCTTTGATCTACCCGTCGTATCTTCCTGACTTAGTCGTATGTTTCTATTCATCCTAATACCCTCCTTCAAGACATGTATATAGTCGATCTCCATTCCTATTATAGCCAAACGTTTCATGATTAAAATGACTACAAAGTGTCAAAGTCAGGTTAGTTATGGCAAAAACAAGGAGTTCTTGGACATACTTTCACGTTTGTAATGACAATCTAGCCCTTTCGAGTTATGGGGCTTCCGTATGGACTGTGCTATAATGAGGCCAATTCTACAACAGTCCGATGAATACATCGATTAAGGAGATAACGATGAACGCTTTTTTACGAAAGAATGGATTTAAATTGCTGGTTACACTGCTGTTTGCTCTGTTTATAGGTAGTGTCATTTCATGGCTTAATCAAGATAGTCCCGCGCTGCCCGTGATCAAGCAGGCTCCCTCATTTACTTTAAACAGTCTTAAAGGAGAAAAGGTGCAATTAAGCGATTCTGCTGGAAAAGTACGACTGATTGAGTTTTTATTTACCAGCTGCCCGGACGTTTGTCCCATGACCACTTACAATATGGTGAAACTGCAAAATGAGCTTAAAAAGGAAGGGATTTGGGGAAACAAGGTACAATTTTTATCAATTACCTTTGATCCACTCAAGGATACACCTGAAGAATTCAAGAAGTATGGGGATCGTATGGGGATGGACTATGATGGATGGAAGCTGTTGACTGGGACTGAGGCAGAAACCGGAGAGGTTGCCAAAAGCTTTGGTGTCATGGTACAGAAGATGCCGGATGGCTCATTTGTCCATACCGTGACCTCCTTGTTTCTCGTCGATGGAGCAGGAAAAATTCGAAAAGTGTTTGCTATGGGCGAAGGTATGGACAATGAGGATATACTACAAAAAATCCGGCAAATTGCCGGATCAGTCAAGTAGCGGAATATTGTCTTAATAACAAAGCAAGTTTACTTATACAAGCAGAGAGTCCTCAGAATCCTCTACTTCTTCATTTTCCTTCTAGTACCATTGAAAGAATACGTATCCAAGTATAGTATCGTAAGCTATCTCCTGAACAATCTTCATCACGACCCCTCCTGCCTACTGATCCGTAATCGGAGTCAGCCACGAAATGGAGATATCTGGTTTATCCTTTGTTATATTGTCCGCGGTGGCTATGGAAATAGACCCCACCCAATACCGAACGAATGACTATATTAAGTATGCATAAAGTTTACTAGTATCCTCTGTTAGCACAAAAGGCAACCGACCCAATTCCGGTCGGCTGCCTTGGAACATATATAAGGTATTTTCTAACCAAAATCCTAAAAACGAAACCTGCTTCGCTGCTCCTTTACGTATCATCTATTTAATCTTTCATAGCAAAATCCACTGCATATTCAGCATGGATTTTCGTTGTATCAAATATAGGTACACTGCAATCCAGTTGAGATATTAATAAGGTGATTTCTGTGCAGCCAAGGATAACGGCTTCTATTCCATCATGGACAAGACTATTAATTATCTCTAAGTAGGACTGTTTCGAATTTTCATTAATAATTCCGAGACAAAGTTCCTCATAGATGATATCATGTACAATCTTCCTATCTGCTTCATCTGGAACGATAACATCAAGTCCAAATTTTTCAATAAGTCTACCCTTGTAAAAATCTTGTTCCATCGTAAAAGCAGTACCGAGTAAAGCGACTTTTTTAATACCACATTCAACAATTTTATTTGCCGTTGCATCAGCTATATGCAGTAATGGTATTGAAACCGATTCTTCTACTTCTTTTGCCATCTTGTGCATGGTATTCGTGCATATGACAATGCAATCTGATCCGCCAGATTCAAGTTTTTGTGCAGAATCAGTCATGATTTTTGTGGCTTCATCCCAGTTCCCCTCATATTGAAGAGTCTTGATCTCATGAAAATCCACCGAAATCATAAGACTTTTTGCAGAATGGTGTCCGCCTAATTTTTCCTTCACACGCTGATTGATGATTTGGTAATAAAGCAAGGATGACTCCCAACTCATTCCACCTATTAGCCCAATTGTTTTTATAGTCAAACACCCCTGAATTAAATAATTATTACATATTAACATTATTCCCCATTCAAATGATAGATTAGTTGCACAACGCCAGAGGAGAACGTTCTTGTATTAACCAATTTTAAATTCAACCTCTGTTTAATATCAATAAACAACGGTTTTCCTTCTCCCAAAATAACAGGATGAACAGATAATCTAAATTCATCAACAAGTCCTAAATTGATAAAAGTTGTAATAAGACTCGCTCCACCATATAACCAGATGTCTTTACCAGCCTTATTCTTTAATTTATTTACTTCTTCAAGAATATTATCATTTATAAATAATGCTTTAGTATCAGTCCCTTTTTGCGTTCTGGAAAACACATATTTTTCTTTACTATGAACCAATCCCCACATTTCTTTTTCAGTTTCAGTATCTTCAATTTCTGGAGTAAATTGTCCCCACATATCATAGCTTTTTCTTCCGTATAAAATAGTATCAATTTGATTTAAGAAATTAATAAACCCTATCTCAGAGTCCATAATGCACCAATCAACTTCCCCATTTTTCCCTTCAATAAAACCATCTAAAGTAACTGCTAAATCTAAAATTATTCTTCGTTTCATGATTTGTTACTCCTTTCGTTGATCTACCATTCATTATAGACCTTAAATATGTCACCTTGTGTCATATTAATACCGGAAAGTTAACTTTTCAACTATGGAAGAGGAGCTGCCGCGAATCGAGTCCTCCACTATCGTTTTCCGTTAGCACAATGATCTACTCTATCAAGAGTTTATTTTTGGACAACTGAACTTACCGTTTCTTTCTCATTTTGTGCCTCGCCATGTCCTGCACCGAACAAGTTCAAAATCACAACCCCAATTACGATTAAAGATATACCTGCAATGCTTCCAGTGTTTATTTTTTCTTTCCAAATTAGGACCGAAATAAGCACAGTTGCTACTGCGCCTACCCCTGACCAGATAGCGTAAGTCATGTTCAAGGGAAGTGCTTTGAGTGCAAGCGAGAGAAAATAGAACGAGGTAACAAAGGCAACTAGTGTGAATAGAGTTGGATATAGTTTAGTGAATCCTTGTGATGCCTTAAGCATCGATGTACCGATCAACTCACCAATGATAGAGATTGCCAAGAAAAAATATGCCATTATTTTTCCTCCTCTAAATTTGCTTTCAGTCCATCAATAATTTTTTGTCTTAGTTCTCCCTTTGGGGGAGCCAGCCCAAACATTTCAGCAAACCATAATCCATCTATTGCTAAACGTATGAGCGTCGATCGAATAGGGTCTAATCCGTCATTCTCAATTTTTTGTTGAATTTCAGAATAGTCTTTTTGTAGTCGCTCTAGCATTTCTGGATTAGTAAAATGAGCTGCTGAAAGAGCGGTATACAAATCATTCACGTAGCTATTATCTTCGCAAAAGGTTGTCTCTATGTAGGAACGTGTCCACTTACCTTGTGGTTGTGGATCATCTTGTGCCTTTTGATTAAACTCATCAACAAAGTGATTGGATAATTGTTCGATCATTCCAAGAATAAGCGTATCTTTATTGGGGAAATAATACAGCAATCCTCCTTTACTAATACCCGCCCTATTGGCAACAGCTTCCAAGGTTAATTTTTCGACACCTTCTTCACGTACAATTTGTGAGACGGTATTGAGAATTAATTCTCTTTTTAAATTTTTTTTACTTGAGATCATTTTCACCACCACCCATAATAATTATACCGTCTGGACGGTTTTATTTCAAGTTCATTAAAACTAGCAGTCTCCCCCTGTTTGGTAGTTCGTTCAATCCGTTGATTTTGTCCATCCGATTGTTTAAACTTCATAACAAAGAGCGCCTCCTTGATGGTGTTGGGTATTTACCCGTCGACAAACCCATCATACCGAGGCGCTCTTTTTTTTGACAAAGCCCATTTCTTAGGCTATACAGGAACGTTTAACGCAATGTGGTGTAGCGCGGCGTTGCGAACGAAATATCGGATCCACCGCTACACTTGCCTTTTGCTTCTTTTAATATTCTCGCTTAATTACAAAAAACGTGCCTCGAATTGTTCCAGCTAGTTTTGACTTCTGTCTAGCAAACTTAAACTTCTTCTCTTCTAACTCCTTTGGTACCTCCATCCCCTCAGAAAGCTTAAAACCAACGGCCCGCTTCTTAGGGTTATCAAGCGTATACAGGACGTTGACCGCTAGACCATCCTCATAAAAGACGAAGGTCCATTTGATATTTTCCACTTGAAGACACGACGTTTCTAAAGGTTTGGCCACAAACTCAATATCACGTTCTTCTTTCAAAATTCGGTTCACATAATCGAGGGTCTCCTGGCTTTCGCTAGCTGGTACCACTGTAAATTCATGCTTGTATTTGTTCATGAAGTAACGAGCTTCATTCGCACGTAAACCAGCAAGCGCATCTGCTACAGGTGAAGATTCTAAACCAACCGTAGACACATTTTTAAAATCAACGATATAGGACATTTTTATCGCTCCTTTTATCACTTTTTTATATCAACAGGAATCCACATTTCACTAAAAACTAAGCCGTTCGGATTATGTTGATTCGAGTCAAAACATTGAATATCTGAAACAGAATTGTTTTACAATTCAACCAATACTTTTTCAAGTTGTCCGCACATGCTCGTCCAGCCGTATTTTGCGCCTCCGAGCGCTTGAACTTTACTGAAGCCGGTGTGATCAAGATGCAGATGGACCGTTCCGTCTTTATTTTCTTGCAATGTCCAGATAATCGTAGTGTTCTCTCCGCCGCTGTCCCAAGTATATGACAAACGGTGCGGCTCGACGACTTCCAGCACTTCGCAATGGATGATGCCATCCCACCCTTCGACCGGTTCCCTTCGGAACTGAAAACGGTGGCCGACAATCGGTTTGAAATCGTTGTCCATGACCCATTTCGCCAGCTTATCGGAGTCGGTCAAGGCGTTCCACACCTGCTTGATTGAACTTTTGAACTGAAAGTCGAGCGATAGATCCTGCTTCATTCCTGTTCCTCCTTAAGAAGTTGATCCAGACGAACCATATTTTGTTTCCAAAATTTTTCGTAGTACGACAACCAATCCTGAAGCTCCTTCAGCGGTGCGGGATTGAGACTGTTTCGCGTCTCACGGCCGACTTTACGCTCACTCACGAGGCCGGCTTCCTTCAAAATCGTCAAATGCTTGGAGACTGCGGTTCGGCCCATCGCAAAATGCGGAGTTAACCGATTGAGCGGCAATTCTTCCGCATCCGCCAGCAGCCGAATGATTTCACGCCGGGTCGGATCGGCCACGGCATAATAGACATCCCGTGTCTGTGCAACTGCGCTCATCATCATCCACTCCTTCGCATGAAATGAAATTACACCAAATGGTGTCTTTATTTTAGGACACTATATAGAGTCCTGTCAACAAGAAACATCCTCCTTCTTTCCTTAGCTAATCAACTGCGGAGATGAAAAAATACTATTGACACAACACCATATGGTGTCCTATGCTCATAAGCGACACCATATGGTATCCATATTTATTGTGAGGAGGAAACAAATGAGCAAGATTGTCGGTACGGAAACAACTGCGAAGGAAGAAACTCATTCCCGGGGAAAAGATATCACTTATTGGATTACAACGGCGCTGCTTGCATTCGTTGTTGGGAGCGGAGGAATCGGGGATATAACCATTCAATGGGGGACACTCGAGACGGTGGATCTATTAGGGTACCCGGCATACTTTCTGACCATTATCGGGAGTTGGAAAGTGCTGGGGGCGATAGTCATCCTCGTACCTAGTCTTCCGCGGATTAAAGAATGGGCATACGCCGGTATTTTCTTTGAAATGACGGGCGCTGCTGCATCACATGCATTCGTGGGGGACTACGGGGCTTATGCGTACCATATTTTTACCACCCTTGGCTTTGCAACTCTGGCACTCGTCTCTTGGGCGTTGCGTCCGAAGAACCGCAAACTTTAAGGAGGTGATGAGATTATCGGCGATCTAAAACCAATTGAATTGCTTCAAGTTGCGGGTTCTTGGGGTTGAATGCCGGTGCTATGTTTTGCTTGAAAGAGTTTTAGGTGTGGGTGTTATGAGCGAGAACGACAGGTTGCGAGACTTGTTTGCCGCGATAGCGGATCCAACCAGACGTAGACTCATCCATCTTTTGGCAGAGGCGGAGGAGATCCCGCTTCATGAATTGATGGCACAATATAATATGGGCCGTACTGCCGTATCCAAGCATTTGACAATCCTTAAAGAGGCTGGGTTGGTGCTTGATCGAAAAGTCGGCAGAGAAACGCGATTCAGGCTGAACACCTCCCCTCTTCACGAAATTCTGGTTTGGGTCGCTTCCTGAGTATGTACTCGAAAACACGAAGTGTGGCTGGGCTGCAATGAGCGGCACGCTTGAAAAGATATTGGCAGAATAACCTCCAGTTAGTTGCTGGAAAACATAAACCGGCTGCATGCCGTTTGCAACCGGTTTATGTTTGTTTCGGACAATATGCTTGTTAAGTGAAAACATTCAGTTTTTTGCGGTATTGTAGTTATAGGTAATCCTTTGATGTAATCGCCAGCTTTTCCCCTGCTCCACACGGAGCGTGCCAGTTCCAAAGCATTCCGCGCCCCATCTAGCGAAAAATAGTTGTTCATAAGTTTCCCGTTACTTCTGGAAATGGGATTGTCAGATCGGTCCCAATTCGCATCATCAGGTTTTCAATCTCATTTCCGACCCGTATTGGAGCGAATCTTACAAATCTCATTCTTATTTCTGTTGCGTCCTGTATTACAAAATCATTTGCCAACAGACAATTTCTAGCGTCGGTAAAGCTTTTTCCTACAGTGATTAATGGAGTACATGGTTCGGCATTTCCCGTGATTGAGAATTGGGTGATCCTAAAATGGCTATCGTGGAATAAATTGACAGAATCTATTCCTGTTCCGTGACGACGTTTACGACCTTTACATATAAATGATGGAACAGAGAGCATTGAATTTCCAATTCGAGTACTAATCATCTTACTAGTCTTTACGAATTTATTCCGTTTCTTTTCGCGGCGCTTTCTTCCTCCACATCCACACGAACATGACATTCTGATACACCCTCTTAATTAAATTAAATTATGGTGTATCATATGTAATAGCTTGGTCAAGTGCGTGGATAAGTGTCACGTGACAAAATGCTATGTGAAGGTGATGTTCCATAACATGTTCTATTTTTTCCACCAAGTGCTCGTCGGAATTTCCTTAGAAGCTATCACAACAGTTTCGCCGATTTTTGGAGTTGCGATGTTGACCTTTTGTGCTGATGCTGCTTTCGTGACCCGTTCTATGGGATCAGTCCATAAGTGAAAGGCTAGCGTGAACGCTCCCCAATGAATGGGAATCAAGAGCTGTCCTCTAAGATCAAGATGCTCTTGCACCGTTTCTTCAGGCTTCATATGAATCAACCACCGCTCGTCGTATTGCCCACATTCCACCATTGTCAAGTCAAAGGGTCCGTATGTTTCACCGATTTCCTTAAAGTGAGGACCATAGCCGCTATCTCCGCTGAAATAAATCCTCGTCCCACGTCCGACGATCACCCAAGAGCACCACAGTGTAGAATTACGGTTAAATAACCCTCTTTCTGAGAAATGCCTCGCCGGCATACATGCCAACGTGAGATCATCTAGCTCTTCATACCATTGATGCTCGGAAATTTTTTCTGGTGTGACTCCACATTTGATCAAATGACGACCTACTCCTAATGGCACGATAAATTGACGGGTTTTATCTTTTAGTTTACGAATTGAAGAATAGTCCAGATGATCATAGTGGTCATGGGATAAAATGATCGCATCAATCGCGGGAAAATCCTCTGGCTGAAGAGGCAGATTCTTGCTGTATCGTTTCGCACCAGCCCACGGAATTCGAGTGCCTAACATCGGATCGAAGAGAAGTCTTTTACTCTCTATTTCAAGTAGAAAAGCCGAATGGCCAAACCACGTTACACGTGCAGCATCCGGAACAGTAATTTCGTCAGCTAACCGAAAAGTCTCTACATCAATATTAGCTGCAGGCTTTAATTTCGCTCTTCCAAATAGAGTATCTCTTAATATACTGAATATTTTTGTTAAACCCATTCTCATATCGGTCGGAATCTGATTTTCATATTTTTTCATGGTTATCATCTTTCGTTCATTCATTATCTTCGCAACGTATTTCTACACTCTGTTTATTTTTATTCTATGAATTGTTTATCCTTAATCCCTTCTACCATTTTACTAGTTATTAACCGCGTCGTTTTATTAATTCTATAAGAGTCATAAATTGGATAAACGATCATTTGTGTAAGGCATGCTTTAATGCCGTAGTATATCCTTTTACAATTCTCTGGCTGATTTCAGCAGTAGGAAAGTATTCTTCAAAGCCGTGAAAACATCCGGGGTATAAATGAAACTCTGTAGGCACACCAGCCTGCGTTAGCCTTAATACATAATCGATTGTTTCATCACGAAATGGATCTAAGTCACCAACACATGTGTATGTGGGTGGAAGTCCTGACAAATCGGTTGCACGTGCTGGAGCAGCATATTGGGATACTTCATCCATTTCCCCTAAATACATTTTCCATCCAAATTGGTTTTTTGTTTTATTCCATACTCTTTCATCTGTTATTTCATTACTGGACTTAGTAATGCTCCGATCATCAATCATTGGGTATAGAGGCATTTGGAATATTATAGAAGGCCCCTTGCGATCTCTTGCCAAAAGGGATACAGCAGCCGTTAATCCACCTCCGGCACTGGGACCAACTACGGCGATTCTAGATGAATCAACCCCCAGTTCTTCAGCATTTTCAGAGAACCATTTGAGTGCAGCATAGCAATCTTCGAGTGGGGCCGGAAAAGGATGTTCTGGAACCAGTCGATAATCCACTGAAACGATGACGCAATTGAGTTCAGATACTAGTTGTTGCAAAGCAGGATCCATCATATCAGCAGATCCAAGGATATAGCCACCACCATGAATATATAGAACACCTGGAAGGGTTTCATCCTTCGCTTTTGGTTCATAAATTTTGATCCGAACATCTGGATCCCCTTCTGCTCCTGGAACATGTTTCTCTGATGTTATAACTGCATCATTAATGGGCAGCGATCCAGCTAAACCAGCAAACATCTCATTCATCTCGTTCCTTTTGGCACCTAAATTCTCTCGGGTATAAATGACTTCTGGTATAAAAGAAAACATTTCTTTAATTTCCGGGTTTAATTTATTCTCCATAATCCAATCATCCTTTGTTTATACTTTTACACTTCATTTTTCAATGTCCGATCCATGCATTGTCCTTGTTGGCAATAGTTGAAAATGTCCACTCTCAAATTGCTGTTACGCGAATGTTTCATAATAAGCAACAAACCCTCAGAATCTGCACGTGGTACATCACTGAGGCGTTTATCGCGCTTTTAATTTTAAGGACAAGTACTGGTTTTGGTTATTTAAATCCTTACTTTCCTTGCATATTTCTCCATGCTGTTTGCCCCATCAGTTCGCGCATGGTAGTCATGTACGTTTCTTCAGACGTGGTCCATCTTAGTCTAGCAGTTTCTTCCGCATCCGGACCTGCAAGAAAACGTAGTTGTTCAGACTCATCGCTGACAGCAGCGTAAATCTGATCGGCAACCTGGTTTTCATCTGCATTATCAAATGGATAGTTCATCATAGATTGCATCATGTGATCAAAATAGAGCTTGTACGATTGTGGAACGGACACATCTTGGGATGCGGACATGGTGTTCGACGCGAAGCTCGTCGTTCGCATGGCACCTGGTTCCACCAGTTTGACGGAAATATTTTGCGATTCAAGCTCGTACGCTAGCGATTCCGAAAGCCCTTCGACTGCATGCTTTGTCGCGGCATAGATCGTAAGAAGCGGGTTTGACGCAAAACCCAAGTTCGAAGTGATATTTACAATGGTTCCGCCGCCTTGCCCGCGAAAATAAGGTGTAATCGCCTGAATGACGTTCATGGTACCGAAGACATTGGTCTCGAAAACCCCGCGGATTGCATTCATAGGTGTTGTTTCAAACACCGAGAGGATGCTGACTCCAGCGTTGTTCACAACGGCGTCTATCTGGCCAAACCTGGAAATTCCTGCCGCAATCGCGGCCTCTATGCTCGCAGGATTTGTAACATCGAGCTCCGTTACAAAAATCCGTTCGGGATTTTCCATTGCCAAACTCTGGTCCGGTTTGCGCATCGTCGCAACTACGTTCCATCCCTCATAAGCAAACTTCCTGGCTGTAGTATTTCCTAATCCGGTCGAACACCCGGTGATCAATACGGTTTTTGTCATAAAACTATCTCCTTCGAATAATTTATTGTTTTTCTTTCTTAGCTTACCTGGTTGAAGTGACTCTAAGTCAATTGCATATATCTACTCCTTATTGGTAAAGGATTGTATTTGACTCGATGTAAGTTCTGATTGTAAAATATGTTAGAGTAACTCTAATCAAAACAGGCGGTGAATGATATCTTATGGGTTATTCTATTAAGGAAATTTCCGAAAAAATGGGCATTACTCCATATACACTTCGTTTCTATGAGAAAGAAGGCGTGTTGCCAATGGTTGAACGAGATGCGAATGGGGTCCGCATGTTTAGTGAACACTACATCGATTGTATTGAGACGGTACAAGCCCTGCGTTCAACAGGTTTACCACTAGCAGAAATAAAACAATATGTGGAGCTTTATAAGAGTGGGGATAGTACATTGCAAGAAAGAAGAAAGTTGCTGGTACTCCAGAAAAGCAAAGTGGAGGAACAAATAACACTTTTATTGAAAACACTGGAAAAGATCAATTACAAGGTGGCGTTAATCGATGTCCAAGATAATAAATTTGAAAAGCTGCCGTAATATGAAGGGCAGCTTGAATCGTATCCTCTTAAAATTCTCTTCCTAAATACCTCATCTACTTTAGTTGGAGCTACGCATAAACTGGAGCTTAGCCCAAATTCCTTTACTCCAGAACAATAGCAGCTTATTACTCCAAACTACCAGTCATTATACTTGAGTAGAAAGTCATCTTTTCTCCAGCCATCGTTAACGTCGTCATCGAAATCCATTGATCATTCATAACCGCGTTCATCTAGCCATTCTATGGCAAGTTCCATATCATCATTTTGTAAATGACACAAATCTCCCTACATAAAAAAAAGCCTGATTCCTCAAGCTTTTCTTCCATATGTTATGTATGCACATTTGTGTCATTGGACAATCTCATTTTTCTTTCCAAAGTGCATGAAGTTCATCAAACTTTGCCTTTATAATTCCTGATACTTAGCGGAGAAGAACAACGATCCTTTTGTCGGGCAAAATACTCTAAACTGTTTCCGTGCTCACCTAAGTGTTAATTATCTTTCTTACTATATTTTATATCCTTAATTAAACCCAATACAAAACTAACAGGAACCAGTATCAAAGGAATTAATGCTGTAAAAACCATTAACCATAAAACTGCACCGCCTATTACTGAAAAACATATAAATGAGAATACGTATATATTAAAAATAATTAAAGGATAATTCAAACAACGTAAATATATTACTTTTTTAAGATTTATAACTACTAAGATAAGATAGCCTGTTAATATTGGAGTAGTCATTAAAAAATATGGTAAAATTTTATCCTCTTGCGGATCTCTTCCTTCACTAAAAAAATGATATTGTTCCCCATATGGGATTACAACGAAGATTAAATATAATACAATCCATATTAAATAAACTCCTACCAGTCACGAAGAATAAAATTAGAGCAGGAATTCTATATTTATCCCTAAATTGTACCATAATGTAGTTATAGAACTGCTCGTTACTTAAATAAACCAAAAGAGGAGCTGCTTGTCGGCAAACACCTCCACTTTCGTTTCTCGTTAGTTGAATTACATTTTTTTATTTCCGCCAAAAAGTTGAATAGTCTGCTTTATCCAAAATATTAAACTCGATTATTTTCTCAAGTAATTCGTAATTTACCGGCTCATTCCACGGTATTCTAAATAAGCCTTTGGTAGCGCTATAGCCAGCTTGTGCAATTTTATCGGCAAAGTGTGTGATGCATACTTCTTCGGGTGAAATGCTCAAATGATGCTTCGCTGTGGAAAAGCCTATAATAAATGTGCCGTGATCGGAATACATTGGCGTATCCCACTTGATTTGCGCTTCCAAATTCGGGAACTTGTTGGCGACCCACGCTAAAATCTCCTCCGTTCGGTCCCGATGGTCGGAGTTATCAATACGCGCTAAGTATTCGAAAAAAACTTCCACGTTGTACCCTCCTAAAATAATTATGTCATTCAGAGAAATTCCTCAATCCCTTCCATCGTTAAAACTCCATACAGAAACGCTAAAACACTTCCCCCCATTAATTGAATACTCTCCATGTTCAACGTTCAACTGATTCACTTCAGGGTCTAATCTTCTATTAATATATCATAAAACTTGCTATTCCCAATCAGCTATCCTGCCTATACTTCAGCGGAAATAAAAAAGGAGCCACTATAAGCAACTCCTGCACTCCCGTTCTCCCGTTAGCTGTTAGCTTAACGTTATTTACTAGAACTTAGTCTTATTTTTCCGAAGGGTATCCATATATCCACGTTTTATAGACCATTGAGCAAGCATTTTCCTCTGACGAATCTCTAAATTCCTATAAAGAGCTGCAGCATCAAATATTCATTGACATATAGTTCTTTCCTTCAACAAAACCAAGACTTTCATACATCGGTTTAGCCATATCAGACGAATGTAGCAGGATTTTTCTAATTCCTTGTGTCTTCAAATCATCTATTGCTTCACTAATAAGTTTGGATACTATACCTTGACGACGGTAATTTGGGATTGTGAAAACATTAGTCATGTATGCAACTAATCCAGAAGGATTTTCAAATCGTGGTGCAAATCGACATAAGCAAAAACATACTGCTGATACAACTACTCCGTCATCATCAGCAACCCATACAACGAGTGACTTGTCTGATAATGAGGAATCAAAGTAGTTTCTAAATGTTTCATCCATACTACTGTTGTCCTCATGACATAGCAATATCTTACGAAATTTAATTAACTGTGGTATATCGGTTGTAATAGCTTTTCGAAACAGCATGATTGACTTCCTTCCTGTTCAAAATATAAATTTTCAAATAATAACTACTAACTGAATTATTATACAGAAAATAAAATATATCCACTAAATAAAGAGGTCTATTATCACAGAAACGGTAATGCATTCTTGTATAACTTTATATCTGTATTTATAACATCTAATATAAACACAGTATGATTATAAAAGTGCCTAAATCTAAGGATTTCTGCATAGTTCATCGTTGTAGCAACACTATCGTCTCCACATGTGTCGAATGCATAAAACTCAAACACCACTATAATGTCTAACGTCGATACTTCAACATTCAACTCTATTTTCCACTTTACCACTATGCCTTCTCAGAAAGTGCTTCAAGAAATCTTGCATACATAGGCTATTACTATTAGCCTTACGATTTGCCGGAAGTTTTTTCATTCAAGCGAGGTGCAGGCCTCTTGACGAGAGGATAAATTTGTAATAATATAATGTCAGTCACCACTGACAGACATTTCATGTTCTACAGAAAGGTAAAGAGTTGATCATGCGTCAAACTAAGCAAGGGAGCGCGGAGAAATTGTTACGGGCTGCGATCGACCTAATCTCGGAGAAAGGCTATCACGGCGTTACGACAGAGGAAATCGCTTCATTTGCCGATTTAAGCGAAAAGACGCTTTTTCGACATTTCGGTAGCAAGCAAAATTTGCTTGAAGCCGCCCTTGAACGATTTCAGTACGCCGAAGAGATGCGAGTACTTTTCAACGAGCAGATTGTATGGGAGTTAGAGGTCGACCTACTAACCATCAGCAGAAAATATCATGACATCATGAACCGAGACCGAAAGCTGATACTGATCGCCTTAAAAGATGAGGTCCATATCCCCGGCTTTAAAGAACGTCGTCTGCAACATCCTCGCCAATTGTTGACGTATCTGACAGATTACTTTATAACGATGTGCGAAAAAGGAAAAATAGTCTGTACGAACCCCACCATGCAGGCGTTTACATTCTTGATGGCTCAATATGGCGCGTTCATTAACGATTTGGAAGCTGGTAACAATTATCCTGATATCAGTCTCGATCAGTTCATACAAGAGAACGTGATAATCTTCGTCCAGTCTCTAACTCTTTCCAAAACAAACTACGAAAAGGAGCGGCAAAAGAAATGATGAATCAGGAAGTTTCCGCATTTATCGAGAACCTTAGTCAACCATGGCAAATCGAGGTCAGCAACCAACTACGCCAGATGGTCCATCAGGTTATTCCAGAAGCCGAAGAACGCATTCAGTACAAAAAGCCCCATTTCCTGAAAAATGGACACTATGCGGCGGTTATATCACCATCGAAAGATACCATTGCATTCATGATCATGAATTCTTCCGGCCTTACGTTTCCAAAAGGATTTGAAGGGCCAGACGAGAGGAAATGGCTAAAAATCCGTAAAGAGGATACACCCGATTACGATCTCCTGGCCGATCTTCTGGTTCAGGCTTCAAGCACTCTGTAGCAAATTAGGGGAATAGTTCCCTTCAAAAAACAAGGAGGATTTTCATGGATAACAATCTGAATCAATCTTTCGAAATTGCATTTACGCGTGTATTCGATGCCCCTCGAGAACTCGTATTTAAAGCATGGACAGAGCTCGAGCATTTCGCAAAATGGTGGGGACCGCAGGGGTTCACCCTCGAAGTCGTTAAAATGGACGCTCGATCAGGTGGCGACTTTTTAGGTTTTCAGACGTCTCCTGACGGAAATCACGTTATGTGGGGAAAATTTGCATACCAAGAGGTTGTCAAACCTGAGAAAGTGGCTTATATCCAATCCTTTTCCGATGAACAAGGCAATACGGTCCGAGCGCCTTTTAGCGCAAGCTGGCCTCTTGAAATTATGAATATCATCACGCTAGAAGATAACGAAGGTAAAACTGTTTTAAAACTGAAAGGTGGCCCTGTGAACGCTTCCGCTGAGGAACAAGAAACCTACAACGGTATGGCTCCAATGCTTCAACAAGGTCTTGAGGGTACTTTCGACCAACTTGCCGACTATCTTGTCTCCCTGAAGTAGAATGCGATAAAAAAGTTAATCGGCCCAAAAAACCTTAATCACTTTGAGCATTACGTTTCAGCTGGGAACGTTTGTTCAATAAAACAGCAGCAGTCTAGGACTTGCGCGCCTAGCCAAGCTAGGCACAACTTGCCGGTGAAAGTCCGGTCGGAGTAAAGGCCAAGCTGCTCCGTAGCTAACAGACGGCTTGGAAG